>CAZTUV010000199.1:0-3634 GCA_964616595.1 uncultured Alistipes sp. | reverse complement strand
GAATAATTGTCAAGAGTTATGAAAAGTATAGATATACATAATATCAATATAAATAATATAAAATATGATGATGTGCCTCTCACAACATCATTTTCAACAGATTTGCCATCTATTTTTACGGTTGCGACTGCATGTGGGTTGATAATATATTTAAGTTCTTTTACACCTGTTTTAAAAAGTATCATTATTCGTGAAACTTTCATACCACCGCCTGTTGAACCTGCACACGACCCTATAAACATAAGAAATATAAGTATTGTCTGAGAAAATACAGGAAATTGTGATGTATCAGCAGTAGAAAATCCTGCCGAAGTTATTGTGGACGCTACTATAAAAAACGAATGTCTTAAAGCTTCACTGAATGAACCGAATAATTTAATTGTATTAAAAGTAATTATAATAGTTGCAGTAATTATTATCCCGAAATAAGTTCTTACTTCTTCATTCTTAAAAACCAATGAGAATTTTCTTATAAGAAGATAGTAGTATAGATTGAAATTTACGCCGAAAAGTATTATAAATATTGAAATAACCATTTCAATATATAAACTATTATAATGAGCTATGCTGTCATTCCATATAGAGAACCCCCCAGTACCGGCAGAAGAACAAGCATGAATTATTGAATCATAAAGAGGCATACCTCCGCATAATAGTAATATTATTTCAATGACTGTAAGCGATATATATATCATGTAAAGTATACGTGCAGAGATTTTGGATTTAGAAACAAGTTTTCCGGCTTTTGGGCCAGCACATTCAGCACGCATCATATGCATGGTTCTGGAATCGTTGCTTGACATGATAGCAAGTACAAACATAAGTATTCCCATACCGCCAATCCAATGAGAAAATGCTCTCCAAAAAAGACATGATTTTGACATTGATTCTATATCACTTAGTATAGTTGCACCGGTTGTTGTAAATCCGGAAACTGTTTCAAAAACGGCGTCTGAAAAATTTGGTATTTCACCAGAGAGAACAAATGGCACAGCACCAAAAATTGATATCATAATCCATGATGCAGCCACACTTACAAATCCCTCCATAGAAAATATAGAATTATTTTTAGGTTTCTTGAATGTAAGTGCAACTGATATAATCATAAGTGATAAAAAGGGGATTCCGAATGAAGATATAACATGTTGTTCATTATAAATCAACCCTACTATTATGGGCAGAATCATAAAAAGTCCGACAACTTTTAGAATCTGTCCCATAATATATAAAATCATTTTGTAATTCATATTAGCCGATAAAATCCTTATTCAAAAATATTTTTAAGGTCATCAAAGCCTTTATTTGTAGTGATTATAACTACACTGTCATTAAGTTTAAGACAATCATCACCTTTAGGGATAATAAGTTCATTTCCTCTGACGATACTTGCAATAAGTATACCTTTTTTTAGTTTAAGTTTTTTAAGAGGTGTGTTAAGATAGGATTTTTCATCACGGATAACAAATTCTATCGCTTCAAGTCTGTCATTTACCAGACGATAAAGAGTGGTAATATTATTTCCTTTGGCATTTTGTTTCGCACGAACGTATTGTAAAATCTGGTTTACTGTAATGGATTTTGGCGAAATTATACTATCAAGTGCCAATGTGTCAGATAATTGTATAAGGTTCATTCGGTTTACTTTAGTGACGACTTTTTCAACGCCATTATTTTTTGCAAGAAGTGAAAGAAGGATATTTTCCTCATCAATTCCCGTAAGAGTAACAACGGCATCAGCATCATAAACGTGTTCGCTTTCAAGGATATCATGGTCAGTACCATCAGCACAAGAAATATTTACTTTATTAAGGCGTTGACTTAGTTCAAGGCATCTGTTATAGTTAACTTCAATAATTTTAACTTTTATTCCCATTTCAATCAACTGTTGTGCAAGGTGATATGCAACACGTCCGCCACCAATTAATACTGCTGATTTTACACGTTTTTCACGATAAGTGGCACTTATGCTCTTGAAGAATTTAACCATTGCACTATGAGAAGCTGTCATATGAATTTTGTCACCGGCACGCAACATAAAATTGCCGTCCGGAATAAATATTTCCTTATCCCTTTGAACCGCACATATAAGAACGTCAAGGCGGAGTCTTTTTGAAAGATGATTCAGAACCACACCATCAAGAATACTTCCTTTAGTTATACGGATTTCGGCAAGGTCAACACGTCCTTTTGCGAAAGATTCAATATTGATTGCCTCTGGATAACGAAGAACTTTTGCGATTTCGTTAGCTGCGTTGTAATCCGGATTCACCATCATGCTTATTTTGAGATTTTCACGCATGAAAACAAGTTGCTGGTCAAATTCAGGATTACGCACACGTGCTATACAATGACGTGCTTTCAATTCCTTAGCGATAAGGCATGATAAAATATTCACTTCATCAGAATTTGTAACAGCTATAAAAATATCTGTCTTTTCAATATTTGCCTCGGCTAAAATACTTGTTTGCAGGCAATTTCCAGTGATTCCCATAACATCATAGTCATTTACGACATTTTGAGTTTTATTTTCATCTGTGTCAATTACTGTAACATTGTGTTCGTTGCTCAGAACGTCCGCAAGAGTGCTGCCGACTTTTCCGCAGCCTACAATGATAATGTCCATAATTCCTCCATAAAACATAGAAATTTAGAAATATATAATATTCCAATCTAATTATAAACCTACTGTTACGTTTTGTCAATAGAAAATAATCATATGAAATCAAGCATATTCTAAAAAGATATATTAGATTTTTTTGATACGGATTATTTCATCAGGATAAAGGTGTCGCTGTTTACTTCAATTTTTATATCTTATAAATCTGAATATGAATTTGTTTTATGATAAAATACATTTGTATGAGTTCAAAAGTCATTATATTATTTATTGGGATTTAGTATCAGAAACGCAATTATTTAGTTAAAACAGCGAAAAAACATCTTTGTTTTTTTTTTTTTTTGTTGAATATGCACAAATAATTAAACGAGAGTTCTGTACTTTTGCCAATTGATTTTTAGTAAATTATGTTATATAATTGAAACAAGAAAGTCAGCAAATATGGTGTTGATGAAAAAATATAAAATATTAAGGAGAGTATAACATTGATAAAATTTCTTTCATACATTTTGGCTGTTATATTTACAGCATTATTGGCACTTGCTTTGTATCCTATTTGTGGCGTTTGTTATTTATTTAGTATTATTGGAAAGATAAGTACTACTTTATTTGGTTGGACAAACAAAACAATCAAAAATTTATGGGCTGATATTAATACTTCATCAATTTCATAAGGTTTTTTGAAAATTTCAATTATATTATTGACATATATTCTGATATGAACTATAATATACTTAAAAATATCAGGAGGAAAAATATATGTCAAAATTATCGGATATATCATTTGACAAGGTAGTAAAGGTAAGCAAAAAAGCTCTTGACGAACTTGAAAAAAGCGGACAAGAAAAGAAAGTTGTTGAAGTAGTTTCCAAAAAAACGGGAATAAGCGAAAAAACAATAAATTCCGCATTAAAAACAGTAAAAGAAATAAGTAAAACCGGCTGAAATATGTTATCAGCCGGCCAGTCTGTTGAAAAAGGTCCAGTATAAATCTGGACTTTTTTTATATAATATGGT
>CAZTUV010000198.1:0-3640 GCA_964616595.1 uncultured Alistipes sp. | reverse complement strand
TTTTAATAGTTATGCTTACTTATGATGACAGAACTGTTTCTGATGCTTATGAAATTTTTGATAAGTACAAAAACTCAAAAGCTACTTACTGGGGATTCAAAGAAGAACCTTTGCCATTTCAACGTATGAAAGAATTATATTCATATATGAAGTTATGTGGCAAAAAAACTGTACTTGAAGTTGTTGCATATACAAAAAGTGAATGTATAAAAGGTGCTGAGATGGCAGTCGATTTTGGTTGTGATATTCTTATGGGGACGATTTTTTCAGATGAGGTAAACGAAATATGTCGGAAAAATAATATAAAATATATGCCATTTGTGGGTCAAATTACTGAAAGACCATCTATTCTTAATGGCAGTATTGAGAGTATGATTTCTGAGGCCGAAAGCTATCTTGCAAAAGGTGTTTATGGCATTGATTTATTGGGTTACAGATATACAGGCGATGCTTTTGAACTTAACAGACAGTTTGTTTCAAGGGTAAAAGCTCCTGTCTGCATTGCCGGAAGTATCAACAGCTATCAGAGGCTTGACGAAATAAAAAAGGTTTCTCCATATGCATTCACAATCGGAAGTGCTTTTTTTGAAAAACGTTTCGGACAAGATTTCGGTAAACAGATTAACACAGTATGCGATTACATAGCACAGGATAATTGAGGTGTATAAAATGCTGAAAAAATTTTTCCCATCAGTTTACGCTGAAAATGTTTTTTCCATAGACTATGAAGGTCTATATAAAAAAGGTTGTCGTGGTATAATATTTGATATTGATAATACATTGGTGCATCATGGTGACAATTCAAACGAAAACGTTGATGCTCTTTTTCGCCGTCTGAAAAAAATGGGCTTTAAAACTATACTCCTTACAGATAATGATGAACCACGTGTAAAGAGATTCATAAAAAATATAGATGTTCCTTATATATGCGATGCTAATAAACCTAATCCAGATGCTTATTATAAAGCTTTGAAGATTATACGTACAGGAAAAAAACAGACTATTGTTATAGGTGACCAGATTTTCACCGATATATTGGGGGCTAATAATGCCGGAATTAAAAGTATAATGGTAAAATTTATAAGGCTTCCGGAAGAAAGATACATAGGTAAAAGACGCTATCTTGAAAAATTTATCCTGCTTTTTGACAGACGTAAAAAGTGGAATACTCAAAGAAAACTTTTCTGTGAAATAAATCCTTTCTGTTATTTTCTTTCTGAAAAGAAAGGTATTATTAAACGTCATATAAGTGATTTTTTAAGCCGTGAAAAATTTTCAGATACTGTTGTTTCCTATAAATTACCAAATGTGGTTTCAAGATATGACTGCGGCCTTATAAAACGTGGTAAAGGTATTGACATACGTTTACAGGAAAACAAGGCTGATAATATCCGTCTTGCATGTAGTAAAATAAATGGTATTATAATTCGTCCTGATGAAACTTTTTCTTTTTGGAAAACAGTAGGTAATACAACCAGACGAAAAGGTTACAAAGATGGACGTGTTATTATTGGAAATCAACTTATTGCAGGTATTGGCGGAGGTCTTTGTAATCTTGGAAATCTTATAAATTTGCTTGTTTTGAACAGTCCACTTGAAATAACTGAATTTCATACACATTCCGATGCACTTGCTCCAGATAACGGGAAAAGAACACCATTAAGTTCAGGAACGTCAATAAGCTATAATTACATAGATTATAGATTCAGAAATAATACAAATCAGAATATTCAGCTGTTTGTGTGGTGTGATGGCGACAGGCTTTATGGGGAACTGAGAAGTGAAGAAGAATTTCCACAAAGATTTGAACTCGTTGAAGAAAACCATCACTTTCAAAAGGAAGGCGATAAATATTTCCGAATATCTAAAATTTACAAAAACACTATTAACCGCAATACAAATGAAATTATAAATAAGGAACTTATTCTTGACAATCATTCGGAAGTAATGTTCAGCTATGACCTTATACCGAAAGAACAAATAAAAGTCTGAAAATATAAGCGGATAGTATAATAAAACTGTCCGTTTTTTGATTATATCTTGGAGGTACAATTATGAATAAATACAAACAGCTTGCTTTTAACACAATTGTATTTGCAATAGGGAACTTTGGGGCAAAAATATTTTCACTCCTGTTGAATAACCTTTATACCAAGCATATTGACCCTAGCGGATTTTATACAAAGAGTCTTATTGAAACAACAGCTCTTTTTATTTTACCAGTGTTTACATTTTCTCTTACAGATGCGGTTGTGCGTTATGGTCTGGATAAAAAATATAATAAAAAACATATATTTACAACAGCAAGTGTATTGATATTTTTTGGTCTTATGCTGATGATTATAGCAATGCAGTTTATACAACTAATACCATTTCTGAGTCCGATAAAAGAATATACAAATATGCTTATAATTTATGTTTGTATATCATCTGTAAGGTCTTTGTGTTCACAATTTGTAAGAGCCAAAGGTATGGTGCGACTGTTTGCATTTGATGGAATCTTCACTACAATGACATTATTTATATTCAATGTTCTTTTTATATCCAATATGAAAATGGGTGTACAAGGGTTTATGTTATCGGTCATATTATCAGATGCCTGTTCATCTGTTTTTCTGGTAATATCCGCACAACTTCATCATTACTTTGATATACGTTATTTTAGAAAAAAACTCGCTAAAAGTATGTTGAAGTTTTCATTGCCACTTATTCCGACAACTGTTATGTGGACTTTTACAGGGTTTTCTGACCAGATTTTTATAGGAAATATTTGCAGTGAAGAAGCAGCTGGAATTTATTCCGCATCAACAAAGATTCCAAATATTATATCAATGCTGTCAACTATTTTTTTTCAGGCATGGAATATATCAGCTATAACTGAAAATGATTCCAAAGGACGAAATGAATTTTATGAAAAAGTATATTCAGCATACGAATCCATATTATTTATAGGTTCAGCCGGACTTATTCTTTTAATAAAGCCTATATCAGCTATTCTTATTAATTATCAAACATATCCGGAATACAGTAAGGCTTATCTTTATGCTCCTGTATTGATTATAGCATCAGTATTTACGTGCCTTGACCAATTCCTGTCAGGGATATATTCGGCAACAAAGCATACTATAAATTCATGTATTACAGTTACTATTGCCTGTGTTGCCAACATTATACTAAATATAATTTTCATTCCTGTATATGGAATACAAGGTGCAACAATTGCTACATTTTTAAGTTATTTTATTTGTTTCTGTATAAGAATGGTTGATGCTCGCCGATATGTACCATTTAAGTTTTCAATAGCAAGAACTATATTGAATACTATTATGATACTTATTATGTGTCGTATTACTGTTATGCAATTGGGATTTATTCCAATAATTATTATGACTTTGCTGGTTATTCTGATAAATATAAAATCACTGTTCATTATAGTTAATATGCTTATAAAAAAATAACTGATAGAAAAAACGACTTTATTTATATGACTGTCAAAAAAATACATTTTGTTTTAGTAAAATTTTACAAAATTATGAATGTTCTTTTATTAAGACTTGAAATTGTGTGCAATTTGTGATATAATATAAAATGATTATAATGTTTATTTTTTATCATAAATTTTGGGGAGGTGTCAAAATGG
>CAZTUV010000197.1:0-3648 GCA_964616595.1 uncultured Alistipes sp. | reverse complement strand
TTTTTATATTTTTCCTTATTCAACGTATCCACTTTCACATTATAGTTACTCATGTTGGCACGATACTCCAAAGGCGTAAATTCCCCACTGACGGGTACATACGAAAAAGCCATAAATCCATGACTAAACCGCATCAGTAACATTTCCTTTCTAATTTATTTGCCAAATATTGTAAGTTAATTCTCCTTTCATAATTCTCTGTACCAATATAATTCTTTGTGGCACAGGCAAATAAAAACATGATATTATATTACAAAAGTAAAAAGCTTTTAATAATCGCATTTACTTTATTACAGAAAACGCTTGTCTTAATGTTGACACCGGAATAATATCTATTGAATATTTATCTGGATTTATAGAACCAGCAGATTGTTTTGGAATTATACAGCTTTTGAAACCCATTCGTTCAGCCTCACGAATACGATGTTCTATATGCGAAACAGAACGTATTTCACCGCCAAGACCTATTTCGCCAAAAGCTATCAGTTCTTCATCAACCTGTTTATCCATTATTCCGGAATACAGAGCAATGGCAACCGGCAAATCTCCGGCGGGTTCATCAAGCCGGAATCCTCCTACTATATTCAGATAAACGTCAAGTGAACCCATATAAATCCCCAATCGTTTTTCAAGAACAGCTATAATTATATTAAGGCGATTGAAATCAAATCCTGTAACCATACGTCTTGGAGCTGAATAGCTGGTTTTAGTAGCAAGAGCCTGTACTTCAGCAAGTATAGGGCGTGTTCCCTCCATAACGCAGGCGACGCACGTTCCTGAAACATTAGTAGGACGACCGTCAAGAAGCATCTGAGAAGGGTTTTCAACTTCTCTTAGACCTTTATCAAGCATTTCAAATACGCCTATTTCATTAGTCGAACCAAAACGATTTTTTACTGCTCTGAGAAGTCTGTAACTCTGATGACGTTCGCCCTCAAAATAGAGTACAGCATCAACGATATGTTCCATAACTTTAGGGCCTGCAATAGCACCGTCTTTATTGACGTGTCCGACTATTATAAGTGGAATTTCCAGCTTTTTGGCAGTATGCATAAAAAGATTAGTACATTCACGCACCTGAGTTATGCTTCCTGGGCTTGATGATATATGACTTATACTTACAGTCTGAATAGAGTCTATAATAACTATATCCGGCGTACATGATGAAATAGTTTCAGCGATTGCCTCAGCATCTGTTGAAGTAAGAATATAAAGGTTTTCTGTATCAACGCCAAGACGTTTGGCACGGAGTTTGATTTGACGTGCTGATTCTTCACCGGAAACATATAGTATTGAATGTTCCTGTCCTAAAAACTGACATATCTGCAAAAGAATAGTACTTTTACCTATACCTGGTTCGCCGCCAAGAAGAACTAAAGAACCTTTTACCAGACCTCCGCCAAGAACCCTGTTAAGTTCTCCTATTCCCGTATCATAACGAACATCATTATCAATACCTATTTGTTCAAGTTCAAGAATATGTTCAGAAAGGTCTGGAACAGCCTGCGATGAAGAACGTCCGGCTACTGATTGCTGGGAAATATTTTCTTCAAAACTGTTCCATGAACCACATGAAGGACATTTACCATTCCATTTAGAACTCTCATATCCGCATTGATTACAGATATAAATATATTTAGATTTAGCCATATATTAACGCACCGACATTTCAATAGTTTTTTCAGTAAGAATATATTTTCTTCCCACTTCCATGTGACTTCTTGAAATATTAAAACTTGAAATATTGTTATCTGTAAGTGACCAGCAAGCGTTATTTGCATCATCAATTGCATAAATCACAAACTGTTCATTATCAAAATATAGCTTACCATTATATCCATAATTTCCATCAAGTTCACAAAGTGTATTATTGGAAATATAATAAATCTTACATGAATCATCATCTGAAGTGCCTTCCGAAACAATAAGTTCTGGTTTTGCATCGTTATTAAGGTCACAAAATTCAAATGAAGCGTCTTTTCCCGATTCTGTTGCCATAGTCAAATCAGACTTAAGTTGTTCGCAATAAAGTTCCTTTTCATGCGGGGACAATACCGCTCCCCAGCTTTCGGAACAATATAACGCATATTCTATTGTAGAAGAACCAAAAGTATATTTTCTTCCTATTGAAGTTGTACGTGCATTACGGTATTTTTCCATAATTTCGTCATATTCCGGCAAGGAAAGGTTTTCCCCGTTAATTTCGTGCTTTATTTCAGCCCCTTGTGAAGCCGAACCACTATTATCATTATATGAAAAATATTCATCAAAAGAAATACCGTTAAAACTCATAAATTTCCCGACAACAAAGCCATTTCCAGAATATTCATCATTTATCAGTTCAAGTTCCGGATAATACGTAAAGCAACCATACTCACCTATTGAACCTGCATTTATTAACTGACCATTTGAAACAGTAAAAATCTGACATTGTGTCTTATGGTTATTATTAGCAGATATAAATAATTCTGGAGTACCGTCACCGTTTATATCAAAAAGGTCAAATCGTGATTCTTCGTAACCATTCTGAGCTATTTCCGAAAAATCTTCAGTAGCAGAAAATTCATTTAGTTTCTGTTCATAAAGAGATTGCCATTCAAACACTATGCTTTCAGGCGAAACATTTTGAATTTCCGAATCTCCTGAATTTGAATTTTCTTTTTTGTCCAAACAGCCCACAGTAGCGGAAGTCAGTACAAATGCGAGAAATATAGTAGTCAGCTTATTTAAATTCACTTAAAAAATCCTCCCCATTTTTATTAATGCATAATAATTTTATCATATTTACCATAAGATGTCAATTAAGATAACATTACGAAAATACTACAAAATTCAGAAAATATCCTCTGCGATTTTTTTATAAACTTTTGTATCAATAATATCATCAAAATCATATTCAAAGTCTTCCAGAGTTTCTTCGTCAAGCATAATTTTCCAGCCTTCATTTTTTAGTTTAACCGAATATACATATAACTTCATATTTTTTTCTTCATCTTTTCCTTTAAAAGTCAGTTCAGTTTTAAGTTTATAAGCTTTTTTTATTTTACACTCAATTCCCTCTGATTCGCACATTTCTTCAAGGCTTTTAATTTCCCGTTTTTTTGCATCTTGTTTTTCAAGAATTTCTGCTGAAACCTTAAAGTTTTTACCGAAATCATCTTCAATATATTCTTTAAGTTCTTCCATACCATCTTTAGTATCATCGCAGAAATCTTCCCATTCATCGTATTCCGCTTTAAATTCCTCAAGCATATTTTCAGTCATAATCTGTTCGAGGATAAGTTCGATATTATTATGATTTACACCTTTTATAATATTTTTAAGAGGTTTTTTGTAAGCATTTGAATAAGACAAAGACATGGCGGAAATCACAAAGGCTATAATAACTATTAATATAATCCCAAATGATTTTTTATTCATCTTGGTATTATTATTTACATCTATACTTTCAAAATCAATATCCGGTTTATAATTTGCCTGTGGATTTTTGCAATTACAGATTTCATTTTCAGAAAGTTTTTTTCCACAATATTTGCAGAATGGCATAAAATACCCTCCTTTTAATTTATCATTCCTACTGAAAAACTTCAGATAAAAGCCTTAAATAATTATAATTCTTTTATTCCCGAATGTCAATATGATATATTG
>CAZTUV010000196.1:0-3649 GCA_964616595.1 uncultured Alistipes sp. | reverse complement strand
ATATTTCTTTTAGGAGGTAGCTCAATGACAGAAATAGAACTCTATAATCTTTGGCTTGAAAATGCCACACAAGACCCCGATTTACAAACCGAACTCAAGAATATGGAAAATGATATCGATACTATTAATGATAGTTTTTATCGTGACCTTGAGTTTGGCACAGGTGGACTCAGAGGTGTTATCGGTGCAGGTACTAACCGTATGAACATCTACACTGTAAGACGTGCTACACAAGGATTCGCTGATTATCTTAATCAGGAATATTCAAATCCAAGTGTTGCAGTTTCATTTGACAGCAGAATAAAGTCCGATGTATTCTCCAAAGCCGCTGCTGAAGTTCTTGCTGCAAATGGTATTAAGGTTCATATATATAAGGAACTTATGCCAACACCATGCCTTTCATTTGCAGTGCGTGAACTTAAATGCCAAGGTGGTATAATGGTTACTGCAAGTCATAATCCGGCAAAGTATAATGGATATAAAGTTTATGGCGACGATGGTTGTCAGATTACACTCAGAGGTGCTGAAATTATTCTTGACAAAATAAACTCTCTCGATATATTCAATGATGTGAAAACTTCATCATTTGATGAGGAAGTCGAAAAAGGAAATATATGTTTTATTGGTCAGGAAGTTATCGACGCTTTCTATGAAAACGTACTTGCCGAAGGACTGAATACTGAACTTTGTGCTACAAGTGGTCTTAAAGTTGTTTATACACCACTTAATGGTACAGGAAATAAACCAGTTCGTGAAATTCTCAAGAGAATTGGTATATCAGAAGTTACAGTAGTAAAAGAACAGGAAAATCCTGATGGAAATTTCCCGACGTGTCCTTACCCAAATCCTGAAATCCGTGAGGCTCTTGCAGTAGGTCTTGAATACTGCAACAAAGTACAGCCTGATTTATTGCTCGCTACTGACCCTGACTGTGACCGTGTAGGTATTGCAGTTCCGGACGGTAATGGGGGATATGCTTTGTTTTCTGGAAATGAAGTGGGTGCAATGCTTCTTGAATACATTTGCAAGCAGAGAATCAAGAATGGTACAATGCCAGAAAACCCTGTGACTATAAAGACAATAGTTACAACTGACATGGTTAACCTTATAGCTAAGGAATATGGCGTTGAAGTTATCGATGTTCTTACAGGTTTCAAATTTATTGGCGAACAAATCAAGATGCTTGAAAATAAAAATCAAGAAAACAGATATATCTTTGGCTTTGAAGAAAGTTATGGTTATCTTTCTGGAACTTATGTTCGTGATAAAGATGCTGTAAATGCTTCAATGCTTATCTGTGAAATGGCTTCTTATTATCGTTCACAGGGAATCACTCTTTTGCAGGCACGTGAAAATATGTATAAGAAATATGGTGTTTTCCATCAGACATTGCACAGCTTTACATTTGAGGGCGAAAGCGGCATGAATAAGATGAATGATATCATGAATTCTCTCCGTAATAATCCTCTCTCTGAAGTTGCCGGCTTAAAGGTAGTTAAGTTTGATGACTATAAAACAAGTATTTCCAAGGATATAATTTCCGGTACTGAATCATCAATAGACCTTCCAAAGTCTAATGTTCTTTCGTTCTCACTTGAAGGTGGTTCAAAAGTTATTGTTCGTCCTTCTGGTACAGAACCCAAAATTAAACTTTATCTTACTTCAAAAATGCCTACTCATGATGAGGCAGAACAGCTTGAATCAAAGCTTGCTGAAAATCTTAACAAAATCTTTAAATAATGTTATTTGGGCGAACTTATATGTTCGTCCTTTTTTTATAAAAAATCCCCTCACTTGTAGTGGGGGAATTTTATTGGAATTATTATTTTATTCAACAGTAACGCTTTTGGCAAGATTTCTTGGCTTATCAACGTCAAAGCCTTTACCAACGGATACATAGTATGACAACAATTGCAGAGGAATAACAGCAAGACTTCCGGCAAATAAATTGTCGATTTTAGGAATATATACAGTAAAGTCTGCTGTATCTTCCATAGCGTAATTACCATAGGTTGTAAGTCCAAATAACTTTGCACCACGGCTTTTCACTTCAACCATATTGCTTATAGTTTTTTCGTAAAGTGAGGACTGAGTAACAACACTAAATACAACTGTTCCGTTTTCAATAAGACTTATAGGGCCATGTTTAAGTTCACCGCCCGCATATGCCTCTGAATGAATGTAACTGATTTCTTTAAGTTTAAGGCTTCCTTCCATTCCGATTGCGTAATCGATTCCACGTCCTATAAAGAAAGCATCACGGATATTAACAATTTTAGATGCAAACCATTGTAATCTTTCCTTATCCTCAAGAATACGCTCGATTTTTTCAGGAATAGTATTTATTTCTTTAATAAGATAATTGAATTTTTCGTCAGTTATTTCTTCTCTTGCCTTGGCGAACTGCATAGCAAGAAGATAACCCGCTACAAGTTGACAACTGTAAGCTTTTGTCGTTGCAACAGAAATTTCAGGGCCTGCAAGAGTATAAAAAACATTATCAGATTCTCTTGCAATAGAAGAACCAACAACATTAACTATACCAAGAGTCTTTATACCTTTTTCTTTGCAAAGGCGGAGACCAGCAAGACTGTCAGCTGTTTCGCCTGATTGGCTTATAATAATAGCAAGACTGTTTTTAGCAAAGTTCATTTCTCTATATCGGAATTCGGAAGCAAGTTCTACTCTTACTGAAACCGATGTGAGTTTTTCGATAACATATTGAACTGCCATTCCGACATGATATGCAGAACCGCAGGCAATGATATATATTTGATTTATATTTCTCATATCATCGTCTGTAAGACCAACGCTTTCAAAACTGATTTCACCATTTTTCAAAACTGAATTAATAGTATCTTTTATTACTTTAGGCTGTTCATGGATTTCTTTGAGCATAAAATGTTCATATCCACCTTTTTCAGCTGATTCGGCGTCCCAATCGATGGTTTTGATTTCCTTTTGAATTTCGTCACCATCAAGATTGTAGAAAGTAACATCACCTTTAGTAAGACGGGCAAGTTCCATATCACCTATGTAGTACACATTTCTTGTATATTTAAGGATTGCAGGAACATCTGATGCAAGATAGCTTTCACCGCCTGTAACTCCGATAATCATAGGGCTGTCTTTTCTTGCAGCATAAATTTCGTTCGGGTAATCCTTGAACATTACTGCCAGTGCATATGACCCACGAATTCTTACAAGTGCATGATTAAGAGCGTCAACAGGTGTACCGAGATATTTTTTGTAATAATAGTCAATAAGTTTAACAGCTACTTCTGTATCGGTTTGAGAATGGAAGATATAACCTTTTTTCGTAAGCTTATCACGCAGTTCCTGATAGTTTTCAATAATACCATTATGTACAGCAATAACATTTTCATCATCACTGCAATGAGGGTGAGCATTTGTAGCAGATGGTTCGCCGTGTGTTGCCCAACGAGTATGACCGATACCACAAGTTCCCTTTACTGCATTACCTTCATTAGTCATTTCTTTTAAAACTTTCAGTTTCCCCTTTGCCTTAACGATTTCAGGGTCTGCATCGTTATTTCTGACAGCAATACCAGAAGAATCATATCCTCTGTATTCAAGTTTTGACAATCCGTCCAATAGTATTGGAGCAGCCTCGCTTTTCCCTGTAAAC
>CAZTUV010000195.1:0-3676 GCA_964616595.1 uncultured Alistipes sp. | reverse complement strand
GAATAAATATTATGATAATATGTATTCTGCCACTTATTCCGGAAATATTCTTCCGGTTTACAGAGGCAACTATATATAGTTTGATTTTGTATTTTAATGACCTTAATCCAATTTCGCTTTTCAGATACGAAAATACCCTACAAATTACAATTTCAATTTTTAGTTTTATTCTGAGATGGATAACTATTTCACCATTAATGTATATTTCTGCCTTCAGACTATGTGAAATTTGCTACGACAACAGACGAAAAAATTTCACTCCTATATCTCAGATTCTCATAAACGGAAGAAACTTCAGACGCAGTCTTATTGCATCACTATGGATTAAAGTCATAGGAACAGTTTCACTTGTTCCAGCCGTACTATCCGGAATTACAGCATATCATTCTATCATGGACAAAGATAATATGTTTATGTTCACCCAAAGTATAGTACTTACAATAATATTTATTTTCTTATGGATTAATATAAGAATAACTCTCTTTTCAGTACCTTTTTTAATGGCACATTTTCCAAATAAAAGTGTATTTAAAATTGTTCTCTATTCATTCAAATTTATGAACGGAAGATACACTGATATACTGAAAATATTTATAACATACTCTTTTCCGATAATAACTGTAATTTGTTTGCCGTATTTCCTGCCTGAACTTATGACAGCTTTTGCATTAAGCATTTCTATTTATGTAAGAGAGGATGACTATTCTGAAAGAATTAAAATTAACCGTAGATTCAACAAATCCTTTAACACTTCAAAAATTTCTCACAGAAAAAGGCGTTTCACGTCGTTTACTGACAAAGCTCAAGCGTCAGGAATCGGGAATAACTTGTAATGGAAAATTAATCCGCAGCATTGATACAGTATGTAAAGATGACGTTATAATACTGAATATTCAGGATAATAGTTTCCTTGAACCTAATTATCAGCTTAATGTTCCAATAGCATTTGAAAATGAAAATCTGATAATTTTCAATAAATCCGGTAATATGCCGGTACACCCGTCAATAAAGCATCAGGGTGACACACTTGGCAACTTCTTTTCTGCATCATATCCTGATATGACTTTCAGAGCAATAAACCGTCTCGACAAAGATACTTCCGGACTTGTTGCCGTTGCCAAAAATGCTTTTTCAGCGAATCTTCTGCAAAATTCCTGCAAAAAAGTATACTATGCCGTCGTACATGGAATAACAGATATTTCAGGAACTATTGACGCTCCGATAGCACGTGAAAATGAATCAATAATTGTCCGATGTGTACGTGAAGATGGTCAAAAAGCTATTACTCACTACAAAAGAATTGCATACAATCAAAAATATTCCTTACTTGAAATTAATCTTGAAACGGGCCGTACTCACCAAATAAGAGTACACTTTTCACATATAGGTCACCCGCTTGCCGGAGATGACCTTTATGGAGGAAGTCGTGAAAACATAAACAGACAAGCTTTACATTGCGGGCAAATGACTTTTACTGAGCCTCTTTCCGGCAAAACTATAACAATAAAATCAGATTTTCCTGATGATATTAAAAAATTAATGAATGGAGATTTAATGATGGAAAAAATAGCAAGTTTTCAAGTAGACCATACAAAATTCGGAGTTGGTATGTACATATCAAGAATCGATGACGATATAATAACTTATGATATCAGAATGGTTCGTCCAAATGGTGGTACATATATTTCCAATCCATCACTGCACACTATTGAACATATATTTGCAACATACGCAAGAAATTCTGAATTCAGCAAAAATATAATCTATGTAGGCCCTATGGGTTGCAGAACAGGATTTTATTTTATAACAAGAGGAATGTCCCATGAAAATGCTATAAAGCTTGTTCGTGAATCATACAGATACATAGCGGATTTTGAAGGCGAAATAATAGGTTGTTCTGCTGTTGAATGCGGAAATTATCTTGAACATGATTTGCAATCTGCAAAAAAAGACGTTCTTCCGCTTCTTGAAAAACTCAATAATTATACTGTGGAAATGCTTGATTATTCATGGCATTACGACAAAGAAAATGACGGACTCAATTAAAAGTCCGCCTTTTTTATTTATTCAACTGTAATAGGTTCGCCTGTGGAAACAACTTCACCATTTGCATCAGTTTCAACTGGAGTCAGAACATATTGTTGTTCATCTTGTTCAGCCTGCTCAGCCATAATCTGGTCATAATACGATTTAAAATCGAAATAGGTAAATTCAGCTACTTTATCAAGATAAATTTCTTCTGTACCCTCAATATTCACAAGTTGACCTTCCTGTAAAACAAATGAAATTGAACTTCCATTTGAACCGATTATTTCTATTTCATTATTGCCTGACTGTTCCCATGTATAAGTCACAGGATTTTCAGAATCTGCGATTTCCATAAGGCTATCCGGAAGTTCAACTGTACCATCATCAAGCAAATCATACTGGAATACAGAATATATTGGTAAACCTGCTAATTCTGTAAGGTTTTCGCCGTCAACGACAAGTTTGGTACATTCCCATTTACCAGGCACTACTGAATTATCAACATCTACTGATGCATTTTCAGCAACAGAAGAATCACTCACAGAACTTTCTTCTTTTTCATCACCGCATGACGCCATAATACAAGTTACAGTCATACAAGCCATTAACATTAAAATTAATCTTTTCATATCTTAACTCCATAATTTACAATGTTCACAAGGACTGTATCCCATATCCTTAAGTTCATCAATAGTACCATTATAATCTTCACGATTTTCAGGGGTTATTTTTTCAACATCAACACATTTTGAATCATGTGCTTTCATAGTACTTGTATTCAAAACAATACTTGATGTAGTTTTTACTGTTTCAGAAATTTCCTCATTAATTGCAGTTTCTGAAGTTGTTGTTTCAGAGATTTCCTCATAATTTTCATCAGAAGAATCATCTGATTCAAAATCATTTACGAAACTTTCAAAATCAAAAGGAGTAAATTCATCTACTTTGATAAGATAAAGAAATTCATCATATCCTTCTTCAGTACCAACAAGGTAATCACCAGAAATAGTAAAGAGCATAGCATTATTATCTGCATCAACTATTTCCATTTCAGTTTCGCTTACGACGCCCCATGTATATATTACTGCCTCTTCCGAATCACTATATTCAGTAAGGGATTCAGCCATAACAGCAGTACCGTCCTCCCTGACTTCAAGCTGGAATATTGCATAAAGAGGCATACCCATAAGTTCGGTCATTTCTTCGCCTTCAACAATAAGCTTTTCGCATTCCCATTTGCCAAGAAACGCTGTTTTATCAGCATCTTCAATGTATTCATGAGTTGTTTTTTCAATTGTAGTAACTTCAACGGATTCTTCAGTAGTTTCCTCAGTAGCTTCTTCTGTTTCTTCCTCGGAAGTATCCTCTTCCACGGAATCATCGGAAGAATCGTCTGTACTTGATTCGGAAACAGAAACATCACTTACAGAACTTTTTTCATCTTCATCGCCACATGATACAAAACTACAAGTCATAGCTGTACAAGCAATTAAAAGTGCAATTAATTTTTTCATAATTTGTTTTCTCCTAATAATTTTCATATATTATTTTAATAATCAACATTAATATTATATCACTATCAAGAACCAAAGTAAATTGATATTTCAGAAACTTTTACGTCAAATAAGAAAGCTTTATTGTTCAATAT
>CAZTUV010000194.1:0-3698 GCA_964616595.1 uncultured Alistipes sp. | reverse complement strand
CTTACATATATAGTGTATTTAGTGGAAAACATCTGTTAAATCAGAACCCCCATCTCTTAGGTGGGGAGTATGTCATAATAAAATATTAAATCTGAAATGAAGTGATTTTATGCCTATGGCAGACCAGAAAACTATTACAGCCCGTCTTGAAAAAGGCGAACTGGACAATCTTTACTATATTTATGGACAGAATGTCACGGGCGTTCAAATGGTCACAAAACAGATTATAAAGGTGGCTGTTGGTGATGCTGAGGAGTTCGCACTTACACGTATTAACGGAAAAAAAGTTGATTTTTCAGAACTCTATGATATGATACAAATGATGCCCATGATGTCCGATTATAATTGTATTCTTATAAACGACTATAACTGTGAAAAACCTTATGATGATATGCATGGCTATACTGCTGATAGTTTTAATAAAAAGCTTATTGAAACTATAAAGGAAATTCCACCTTATACGATTATTATATTTAATGTTACCGGTTTTGAAATTCCCCAAAAAAGAGGGAAAATTAGTGATAAAAATAAAAAGCTGGCAGATTTTGTAATTAAAAATGGCACGGTTTGTGAAATGGGAATTTTATCACCAGCAGAAATGACAAAATTTATCGTGTCGCAAGTCTTGGAAAATGGTTCTTTAATTTCTGATAGTAATGCAAATAAACTTGCTGGTATGTGTCTTTATGATACTTTGACAATCAGAAATGAAATTGAAAAGTTATGTGCATATGCCAATGGTAAAGAAATTACTTATGATATTATCAAGCATCTTGTACATTGTCAGAATAATGTGACTGTTTTTCAATTGGCAGACGCCGTGGCATCTTTTAATAAACAGGCATCGTTTATGGCTCTTGATGAACTTATGACTGATAAGAACAATCGTGGAAGTGTTCTTGCTAATATAACTAATGTTTTTCTGGATATGTACAGGGCGTCATGTGCCAGAAATTCCGGTAGAAGCATTTCTGATGTGATGGGCGATTATTCATATGTGTGGGAATTTAAAGTGAAAAACGCTTTTAGAGATAGTTCAAGAATGACTACTGCAAGAATTCGTGCCTGTATAAAGATTTTGCGTGATACAGCAGTACAACTTAATACAACGGCAATCGATGAAAAAATAGTACTTGAGCAGGCTGTTACCCAAATGCTTATGACTAAATAACGGAGGCATTATGTTAAAAATTAATGAGGCAATAATAGTTGAGGGAAAATACGATAAAATAAAATTGTCATCAGTGGTTGATGCTGTAATAATAGTTACAAACGGATTCGGAATTTTTAAAGATTCTGAAAAACTTGAACTTATACGTTATTATGCTGAAAAAACAGGAATAATAATTCTTACTGATTCGGATAGTGCAGGACGTAAAATCCGTGGTTATATAAAAGGTGCAGTAAAAAATGGAAAAATAATGAATGTTTATATACCAGATGTATTTGGTAAAGAAAAACGCAAAATAAAACCATCAGCAGAAGGTAAACTCGGTGTTGAAGGTATCGGTGTTGAAACATTAATATCAGCTTTTGAAAAATCTGGTATATCTTCATCTGAAAGTTTACATAATCATGATATAACAAATACAACTCTTTATGAACTCGGTCTTAGTGGTTGCCAAAATAGCCGGTACCTTCGTGAAAAACTTCAGAAAAGTCTTGGCCTGCCTTCTGTTATGTCGTCTTCTTCCCTTATTGAAGTACTTAATACTATGATGACAAGTGCAGAACTTTCGGATTATGTTCTTAATTTGGAGGATATAGAATGACTTATAGCAGTCTGTTATTTATATATGGATTTCTGCCGGTATCATTGTTGGTTTATCGGGTCATTCCGCAGAAATTCAAGCAATTATCACTTCTGTTATTAAGTGGAGTTTTTTATGCACTGAATAGTTTATGGTTTTTAGGATTTATGATTACATATGTTCTTGTAAATTATTTGTGCGGTCTTTTTATATATAAGTACAGCAAAAAAAAGCTTTTGTCCGGAATCTTTTTGTTTATTGGAATATCTTTTGATTTACTGATATTCTTTATGTTTAAAACTGACTGGTTTGCTTATTTTAAAAACAAACTCGGTATATTACAAGATTTTTTCCCAATAGGAATATCATTTGTAATGCTTACTTCGGTTGGATATATTATAGATGTATTCAAAAAACGTATGCGTCCTGAATTTGACTTTATAAAATTTGCATTATATATTATGTTTTTTCCAAAATTGTTTATAATTGTCAGGTATAAGACATTTCTAAGAATGCCCGATAATGAAAAACTGAATCTTAATGATATTGGTACAGGTTTTAAAATATTTGTTAAAGGACTTATAAAAAAAGTTATTGCAGGCGATACTATGTATATGCTTTATATGGCAATAAAAAGTATTGATATATATAATTTATCTACTATCAGTGCATGGCTTGGAATAACAGCATATTTGTTGTATATTTATTTTGTTTTATCTGGTGTTTCTGACATGGGTGCAGGAATAGGATATTGTTTTGGTTATAGATTACCACAAAGTTTCAATTATCCGGTGTTTAGTAATAGAATACGTGATTTTACTTCAAAGTGGCATATTCAGATAATTTATTGGTTTAGACGATATATTTCAAAACCTCTTGGCGAACTTAATAAAAATCGTATATATAAAAAATTTATTCTTATATTAGTTTGGGGTTTTGTAGGATTATGGTATAGATTTGATGTGAATGGTTTGATATGTGGTGTTATATTTGGATTTTCAATTGTATTGGAAAAATATTTGTGTAAATTTCGTCTTTTAAAGATTACTGGTATAATTTATACTTATATAATAACAGTAGTATGTATGGTATTTATGTCATGTGATAACGTTTCGCAGGCACTTAATTATTTATTTGTAATGATTGGTGGCAATAAAATAATTGCTGATTCAGTGACCTGGTATTTTCTTAAATATTATATAGTAGTACTATTGATTTGTATGTACTTTTCTACAAATCTTTTTAGAAATTTGCTGATTCGTTCAGATAAAACTTTTCTTAAAAACGTTATTTCATTGGTAAGTCCGATTTTAACAGTAATATTATTTATTATCTGTACAATACTTATTTCATATACCGGAAGCTCCGAAATGCTTTTGATGTTATAATTAATATAATATCAACACAAAATTTTTCAAAGAACTGTTCGACTGAATTATGATTTTTGTTATATTAAATATGCTGATTAAAGAAAGGATTTATTATGAAGATTTCTGAAATATCTGGCAAAATAACAGCGGTTCTTATACTTATGGTAATATCAGTTGTATTCATATTGACGTTATGTGAAAAAAAAGATGATTTTTCTATTTCAGAAAACCGTGATTTGACAAGTTTTCCAGAAATGTCTGTATCTTCACTTCTTGACGGAAGTTATGGTAAACAACTTGGCGAATATTTTACAGACCATTTTTTAAAACGTGAAAATCTTATTTCTATGCAAACAAATATTGAATCGGCTATAAGCGAGAAAATAGTTAATGGAATTTATATTAGTGATGAAATGTTACTTGATGCAGATGTTTCATCATGGGAGATATCTTCAGCAAATATTGATTATGTAAATGATTTTTTTTATAATTATTCAGGAACTATGTATTTTGCTTGTTTGCCCACCTCATCAGGAGTATACAGCGAAATGTTACCAGAGTATCTTATGGTTAACAC
>CAZTUV010000193.1:0-3701 GCA_964616595.1 uncultured Alistipes sp. | reverse complement strand
TAATAATATTTGTAAATTTTTTTGTAACAGGTCACGCAAAAAGTAAAATATCGGTTTCTGCTGTTAACAAGATGTCCGAACAGATGAAAATAAGCAGAAAAAGGTTATAAAATCTGTTCCGGATACAATTACACATAAAAAGTGGACATATGTGTCACGTTTTCAGAATATAACATAGTAGAGCTTTATGATAAATCAGAAAAAAGTGTTACATATGCCACTATTATAAGAGCTTTAATTTCAGTTTTTCTTGCGAGATGTGGTTTTTGAAGATTTTATCTTTTTAAGAAGAAATATCCTTCCGCTGAATGGTGGGATATTCATTTCAAGATGGTCGTTAATGTATGTAAATTCTGCTTTTCCTTCCGGAGTTTTTCCGCTATAAATCTGGTTATCAGAATCAAGCAACAGTTCAACTTTATACTTTTCGCCAACGTTGACACAATATCCTGACTGATACCAATCTGAAAAATTCATAACGGCAAGAATATCTCCATCAGCACTCTTACGTCTTATTGAATAAATGCATCTGTCCATTGAATGACAATCTTCCCATAAGAAATTATTCGGGTCATAATCATAATGAAATGCATTATATTTCAAATATATTTTATTAAGTTTTTTCATATACTCACTGAAGGAATCATGAATAGGATACTTTAAAATATCCCAATCTTGTTCACGTTTTTCGTCCCACTCACGAAGTTGTCCTATTTCATTGCCCATAAAGTTAAGCTTTTTACCCGGGTGAGCCATCATGAACATATAAAAAACTCTTGCCTGTGGAAATTTATTTTCATAATCGCCATTCATTTTCTGTGTAATTGTAGCTTTTCCATGAACCACTTCATCATGTGATAATGGCAGTATATAGTGTTCGTTATAGAAATAAAGCATTGCAAAAGTCATTTTATGATATTCATTATGTCTGTATATAGGAGCTGATTGCATATACTCAAGGGAATCGTGCATCCAGCCAAGACACCACTTATAATCGAATCCCAGACCGCCCTCGGTTACCGGCGTAGTCACCATAGGATATGATGACGAATCTTCCGCAGAAATTATAACTGACGGGTGACGTGTTTTTAATCCGTAGTTCATATTTTTAAGGAAGTCAATAGCACATTTATTTTCACCACGTTGTTCATTGCCCTGCCAATAAATCATATTTCTGATAGCGTCCATTCTCAGACCATCAAAGTGATACATATCAATCCAGTAATTTGCTGATGACTGTATAAATGTTCGTACTTCACCCTTGGAATGCATGAAATTCTTACTTCCCCATTCATTATAGCCCATATCATAATCGGGAAATTCATATAAGTGTGTACCATCATATTCTGTAAGGGCATAATGGTCTACGGCAAAATGTACCGGTACAAAATCCATTATTACCCCTATTCCCTTCTGATGACACTTATCTACAAATTCCATAAGCTGTTTAGGTGTTCCATAGCGTGAGGACGGTGCAAAAAAGCCAGTTATCTGATAACCCCATGATTCATCGCTCGGGTGTTCACTTAAAGGCATAATCTCTATAAAATTGTATCCGTATTCAATGACATAATCTATAAGCATATCTGCAATTTCAGAATAATTATACCAGCCTTCGATATCGTCCTCAGAACGTTCATTTTCAGGTTTTCTCTTCCATGACCCCAAATGAACTTCATAGATATTCATAGCCTTACTGCGACAATCTGTACGATGATTAAGCCATTTTGTATCATGAAATTTATAATCATTGATTTTTCTGATAACTGAACATGTACCCGGACGCATTTCCATAGAATAACCGTAAGGGTCGCAATGGTCAATGAACTTTCCGGCTTTGTTGTATATGCGATATTTATAACGCATACCTTCCTTAGCTTTTGGACATTCTATTTCAAAAAATCGTCCATCTTCAACTTTGTTCATGGGAATATCTTTCCAGTCACTGAAATCTCCTATAAGTGAAACCCTTGAGGCATTAGGAGCATATGTTCTGAAAACAGCACCTTTTTTTGAAAAATGTACGCCAAGGTATTCATAAGCATCAAATACTTCCCCTCTATAAAAACCGTAAATATCCATTCTTAAAACTCTCCATTTCTGATTGACATTTTTTTAATATATGGTTATAATATAATTATATTATTGAATCGCAGAATTTTCAATAATCATTTTTTAACATTTGTCGATTATGCGACGATTACTGTAATATCGTCTATTATGAAAGGCGGACTTATGGATTTACGAGTAAAAAAAACTAAACGAAATATTATAAATGCTTTTCTAAACCTGCGTTCACGAAAGCCACTTGAAAAAATTACCGTCAAAGAACTTGCTGAAAAGGCTAACATAAATAAGGCTACTTTTTATTTGCATTATCATGATATATATGAACTTTCTGAATATCTTGAAAAACAGGTTATAGAATTGTCACTTCAGAGCATTGAACACCCTGATACATTGTTTCAAAACAATAAGCTTTTTATTAAAGAACTTACAATGTCTATAAGTGCAAATGAACAACTTATCCGAATCCTTTTTGAAGGTAACAGAAACAGCAGGTTTATAGAACTATTTGAAAATGGACTGACTGAACTTATTAAAAAAAATTATCCGGAATATCAACCTGATACCGAAAGAAAAATGATTATGACTTATCTTATATGTGGAGGATATTATACATATTTCAAATATTACGATTACGGAATAGAACCTATCCTACAAATAATTGAAAAATGTTCTGAAGCAATTATAAAACCTTACCAATAAAATTTTTTTGAATATTCTGACCATATTCGTGATATAATACTATTGGCTGAATAAGCTATGAATATTTTCAAGGAGATGTTTATAATGGAAAACAAAAAGAAAAATGACCACATCAAATGTACTGTTTCACAGTGCCAGCACAATATGGTAACAGAAAATTACTGCTCACTTGGTTGCATAAGCGTTGGAAGTCATGAGGCTAATCCAACTGCTCCGGAATGTACAGACTGCAATTCTTTCGTTAAGAGAACAGGTTGCTGTACTTGCGATTGATTTTCATGATGTCCGGATATCCTCCGGACGTTACATAAAAAAATTCATACTTGCAATATCCGTCTGAATAGTGTATAATATACTGGGGAGTTTTTTAATATTGTTTTATATGAATGTAGAAAAGCATCATTCGTTTTTAAAAAACCAGTGCAATTATTTTTTTGCGAATGAACTTTATCATTATATTAACATTTATTCATATAATGCGATTTATGAAAATAATATCCTATAACTTTGGATAATTCCAAAAGTGATTTTAATACAAGGAGGCATTTTTAATGAATGATAAAACTATGACGTTTTCTGTTAATGACGACAAAGAAAATGAACTCAAAAAAAATCTGACAGCTGTATATGATGCTCTTATGCAAAAAGGTTACAATCCAATAAGCCAGATTGTTGGATACATTCTGTCTGAAGATCCTACCTACATAACAACTTACAACAATGCAAGAAATATCATTCGTCATATTGACCGTGATGAACTTTTACAGGTACTTGTAAGTTCTTATCTCAATTCATAACTCTTTTTTAATATTGCACGGACAAGTGCAAGATAATTTACAATTTTTTTCAAAAAACAAACGACAGCATAGCGGGCTGTCGTTTCAGCCTGTCCAAAAACCCCGATATCAGATTTGACATCGGGGTTAAAAATT
>CAZTUV010000192.1:0-3709 GCA_964616595.1 uncultured Alistipes sp. | reverse complement strand
AATTATATGTATTATTTTATGAAAGGTACGTATACATGGGCAAAAAAAAAGAAAAAATCATCAAGCCCAATCCTGTTAGAATTAATGCTCCGGCAGATATAGGTCTTACACCGGAGCAAGTTTCTCAACGACTTGATGACGGTTTAGACAACAAACCGGTTGAATCACCATCTAAATCTATAAAGGAAATCATATCCGAAAATGTTTTTACCTACTTCAATTTTATATTTTTTATATTAGCATGTTTGCTGGTATTTGTAGGTTCTTACAGAGATATGACATTCATTCCCATTATCATAGCAAATACCCTTATAGGAATATTTCAGGAACTGCGTTCAAAAAAGACTCTTGATAAACTTACAATGCTTAATGCTCCGGTGACTTCTGTCATACGTGGAGGACAAGAGATAACAGTTCAGTCACAGGGTCTTGTTCTCGATGATATAGCAGTATTCCGTGCAGGCAATCAAATCAGTGCAGATGCAATTATACTTGACGGAACTGTTTCAGTAAATGAATCATTACTTACCGGTGAGGCAGACGAAATTATAAAATCCGCCGGTGATACTCTTATGTCAGGAAGCTTTGTTGTTTCTGGAACTTGCCGTGCAAGACTTGAAAAAGTTGGCAGCGAATCATATATTTCACAACTCACCTTGCAAGCAAAACGCTCCAAAAAAGGTGAACAGTCTGAAATGATACGTTCACTTAACAGAATAGTAAAAATAGCTGGGATTATAATCATTCCAATTGGAATATTCATGTTTTACCAACAATATTTTATAAATAATATTCCCATGAAAGACAGCATTGAAGCTATGGTAGCTGCTGTTATAGGAATGGTTCCTGAAGGACTTTTCCTGATTGCAAGTACAACTCTTGCAATTAGTGCCATGCGTCTTGCTATGGGCAAGGTTCTTGTTCATGATATGAAATGCATTGAAACACTTGCAAGGGTAGATGTTCTGTGTGTCGACAAAACTGGAACTATAACGGAAAATGCCATGCGTGTAATGAATGTTATTCCATTAACCAAGAAGTTTTCAGATGGAGAAATTCATGAACTCTTAAGTGATTTTTCTGCCGCACAATCTTCTGACAATGAAACAATGACTGCATTAAAAAATTATTTCAGTACACCATCCGGCAGGCAAGCAATGGGAAAAACAGGTTTTTCATCAAAATATAAATACAGTAGTGTCACGTTTGAAAATTGTTCATATATAATCGGAGCTCCGGAATTCATAATTAAAAACTTTACAGCTGAACAGGAAAAAATTATAGAGGAAAACAGTCGCAAAGGAAATAGAATACTCGTTTTTGGCGATTATGACGACACTCCTGACGGCAGAGAACTTAATGGTAATTTTACACCTATATGTTTTATATTGATTTCTAATCCTATACGTGAAAATGCTTATGATACGTTTCATTTTTTTGCGGAACAGGGCGTGGAAATCAAGGTGATATCAGGTGACAATCCCGTTACTGTTTCCGAAATCGCCAAGCAAGCCGGCATAGAAAACGCAGGCAACTATATCGATGCATCAACTCTTACCAACGATACAGCAATATATGACGCTGTACAAAGATATACGGTTTTTGGACGTGTTACTCCTGAACAAAAACGTAAATTTGTAAAGGCTCTTAAATTACAGGGACGCACTGTTGCAATGACCGGCGATGGCGTAAATGATGTTCTGGCATTAAAAGATGCAGATTGTTCTGTCGCCATGGCTTCCGGAAGTGAGGCAGCTGTACAAGTTTCTCAATTAGTACTGCTGGAATCTGATTTTGCTAAGATGCCGGACGTTGTAATGGAAGGTCGACGTGTTGTAAATAATCTTGAACGTTCAGGCAGTCTGTTTCTTGTAAAGAATATTTTTTCATTAATAATGTCAGTTCTTTCAATTTGCTTTGGAATAACGTATCCATTAAAGCCATCACAGATTTCCCTTATAAGTCTGTTTACAATCGGAATACCTGCTCTTATTCTTTCACAGATGCCAAATCAAGATATGATACGTGGCAAATTTATGACCAATATCTTATTAAAAGCTTTCCCAGCCGGCATTACTGATACAATTATAGTAGCGGCCATGGTGTTCTTCGGAAACGCCTATAACGTTGAACAAACCGATATTGCAACAGCTTCAACCATTCTTCTTTGTATAGTCGGACTTATGATTCTGTTTGAAATCAGTCGCCCTATGAACGTTTATAAAATGACATTATGGATTTTCTGTATATTTGGACTCGCATTTTGTATGATTTTTATAAGCGACTTATTCGGGATTTCAGGAATGTCCACAAAAGCAATCTTATTATGCATAAACTTTGCTATTATTGCAGAACCATTTATGAGATATCTGACCATGTTGTTCAATAAAATCAAGGAAATTTTTACTAAAAGCTATACTGATACTAAAAAAGAAATAAAACTTTAATACTAAAAACCTGCCCATAATCTATATGGACAGGTCGGTCTGTTGAAAAAGTCAAGTTTTTGCTTGGCTTTTTTGACAATATGATATGTATATATGAGTTAGTGCCTAAAAAGCATATTCTGAAAAAAATAGACAGAGCAATAGATTTTAGCCATATATGACCTTGTGTGAGATTTGATAACGGAAGACCAAGCATACGTTGTTCAAAATGATACTATACAGCATCTTTTCGGCATCTCCTCATTCAGAAAAACAGCAGAGAAAGTAAGGTTAAATATAGCCGTTGGTTTTTAGGATATCTTCTGAATCAGCAGACACCACACTTTTCAACACTTAGCCATAATTTTAAAAGGTGTACTCCAGAAATAGTACATTCTTGATGAAATTAATAATACAGACACCATACGAAAGACAAGTAGGAACAAAAGGTCTTTATGATGAATACTATAATTGTGCAATTGGTTCTGAGAATCAAGTTTTAAATTTTTCGGCAATTAACCGTGATGGATACAGATAATTTAAAAGCAATCCTAAAATTTACAAAAATTGTCCCTTAAGAAGCTTTATGAAAAACGAAAAGAAATAATCGAACAAGTGTTCGCTGATACCAAAGAAAAATATGGTATGTGTTATATAATTTACAGAAGTTTCTTCCATGTAATAAATTGGGTCTGGCGTAAATTTGTTGCAATGAACTTAAAAAAGTTCGTAATTCGGAGATGGATTGAGGACGATTATCTCTGCCATTATTTCGTTGTTTTCAAGAATCTATCCCTAATTCTGTCTTTAATTAAAATCGGGGTTTTGGAATAGACCGCTTATAATATCAGATATTCCTCGACATTCAATTTTGAAAACCATTTCATCAATACGATTTGTTTGAAAACGTAAGAATATTTTAAAAAAAGTAACGTCCTTAGAGATAAAGGATACATGACTCAGAAAATCAGGATGTATATTACTGAAACAGGAGTTATTTATACATTCTTCCAAAAGTGAATACTAAAGCTTCTTGTGAATGTAATTATTGGCTATATAAAGAATGTCATATTATGGAATCATTTTTTCAAAAAATCAAGTGGTTTCAACTCATTATGATAAACATGGTAGCGTTTTTTAGTTTTGTTTATCTTGCTACTATTATGATTTTGTTAAAATAAAACAATGCTTTTCATTTTTCAAACGAGGTCTAATTTTATAATAAAATATTATATTTAGTTAAAATAAAAAAATATATAAAAAGGTGTTGACTTTTTTGATGT
>CAZTUV010000191.1:0-3747 GCA_964616595.1 uncultured Alistipes sp. | reverse complement strand
CCAGAGAAATGACCGTTACAGAGTTTATCCAAAAGCACAATCTGAGATATGATGCCAATGTTGTTGGTAAAGTGCTGAAAAAATATGGATATGAGGCAAAGAAAAAGAAAGTAAATGGAAAAGTAACACGAATAATTGAATTACCATACAAGAAATGGTTATGCAACGGCGGAAACTACTAAATCACAAATACTTATCTGAAAGAAAAGCAAGTTAGAACCTTCTAACTTGCTTTTTCACTTAGCGTCCACGTCTTATAGGTCTATGTTGCTGCTGTTGTGTATGTTCACGTTCTTGAACCGTTGGAGTTGGCGGAGCAAGCTGTTTCAGGACATCAGCTACATTTGCTTCCGATGTAATTCGTCCTCTTGACATTCTAAATTCCATATTTTCAAACGACAATAACGGTGTAGTAGCGTTTTTCAAGGCATTATATACTTCTTGCCGGTCTCGCTCAGGAACGTTGTCACAAGCTGTCTGAAAGGCTCTCAGGGCATTACCAACGCTTGCATCAGTTATGCTTGCACGCAATTCGTCTATTTTCTTGTTATATCTCACTTCACTATCCGCTTTTTTCTTCATTTCAGCAAGCGGTGCTGTTGTTCTCGCCAAAATTCTATTCATATCATCAACTTCAAATGTCTTTACATTGTAACTCACAGAGGAAGAGAGAGTATTTCCGAGACAAGTGGCTGAACTTTCAAATTCGCCGACTGTTCTGTCTAATTCTTTGCGGAGTTTTGCTTTTTTGAATGGATTAAACGTTCTCTGATACTCATCATTAGCATTAATCAATGTTATCGAACATTCCTTAAAATTTTTTATAATATTTTGTGCGTTGAAATACGTATTTTGGGCATTACAGCTTGTATGACAGGACTTAAGATAATGTAATGTACAACATTGCCTAACATACTCGTGCTTCAGCTTAATAATGTTTTCAATATCAGTTTTTGGTGGCAGTGGACGTTCCTGAACTGTTGCATCAGGAATAGGTACAGATTGAGATTGTGTCACCGTGACACGTTTATAGTCTATAAAAAGACTTCCGATATAATCACGTTCAGAACTTGATGAAAAGATTGTAATCATGCCATTATCCTCATTCTTTTCCGTCCAAAATGGTATATTTTCTTCTTTAAGCTTAGAACAAACAAAATCTACAGGTTCTTGTTTTGGACACATTACGGAATGAATTTTAGGAGATTTCACGGCATATTGAGATAAAGAATAAAAACTCACAGGAGAAGAGAGATTAGTAATCTCTCCAAGCATACGCCTAAACCGTTGTGATGAACGCTCCGGAAACACCATGCCCATACGCTGAGCAACGCTAAGCATTTCATTAGCAAGTCTTATTTGTCCGTTTTTAGCGTGAATGGTGGCTGATGCACTACCCTTGCCTTCATGGTATTGGTGCAGAAGTCCTTGCTTATCAACCGATACACCATACGCTTTGTAGAACTCAATGACATCTTGCTTGACCTGTTCAAGCCACTTATTTGACTTGTATCGGGTATCCTTAACGGTAAACTGCAACTTGCCGTCCGACTTAGGCTCTCCTTTCCTATGAACAGGCGGTTTTACATTGCCATTCTCATCAACCGCCCTGTCAGCTTTTCGCCTTGCTACTTTTCCGTCATTCGTCAGATAAACGTCCCTGTCCCATGTACCTACAGAACCATACGACCGTGACCGTTCAGAAAATATCAGATGTGCGTGTAAATTTGTCTCTTTTTTATTCAAGTGAACTGCCCATTGATAGTCGTATTTATTAGGAAGAATTTTTTGTGCAAGCATATTCATTCTATAAGTCAATTCAATTTCGGACAGATTTTGCCATTCATTAGGCAAAGCAATAATTAACTCTCTACCCTCATTATTTGCCTTGTTTGTTTTCTGATGTAAACGCTCATATTCCTGATACGGTTTCCAGTCTGCATAACTACGCTCAACAATGATGTGTTCCTGTCGCTTTTCGTTGCTGATGTAATCGGCTCTACCGACAATATCTGTCAACTTAGACATTCTCACAAAAGACTGCATAATTGTTCACTCCTTTCTTACTATTGGCTGATGTGATGAACCTATTATAACACAGGAGCGGAGCGACTGTCAAGCCCTTGGCGTATGAGAGCGCAATACACCCTTTTGCAAATAGTTCGCTCCGCTCCCAATTTGCAAAAGTGGTATTGCGGCAGGGGTAGTCCCCTGCACCCCTCTGAAAATAAACTCACAGAGAAAGAAAAAGCGGAGTACTGCGGAAGCAGAAATCAAGCGAAATGAACTGATACAATCACTATTGGCTAAAAAATCGACGAGAAAAGCGTTAGAACGGCTCTTACAGCGTTTTTTTCTCTGACTTTTTCTTTTCAATGCGGTAAGCTTGTATAATCATAAAAAAAGAAGCCTACATGTAGGCTTCTGAAGCAATTTAATCATCGTAGTGTCCCCGAATGGCTGCAATAACAACAGCATCATCCTCGACCTTGTAAACAATGCGGTTTGTTTCATCTATACGTCTACTCCAATATCCATTTCGATGCTTTAGGGCTTCAGGCTTGCCGATTCCCTCAAATGGAGTACGCATTATTGACTGCACAATACTGTTAATTTTTCTCAATGTTTTCTTGTCTTGTGTCTGCCAATAGATGTAATCTTCCCAAGCAGATTCATCCCATTTCAACTTCATTGTCATCAACCTCGATCAAATCATGTTCTACAAGCTGTCTTGTGCCGTTTTCAATGCCATCAATAACCATGTTGAGATGATTCATGTTAGCTTCACTGTAGAATGGGTCTACATTGGCGGTCAGCTCGAATGGTATCCGTTGTTCAGATACTGCCTTTTTTGCAAAAATGCAAAAAGCAGTACTCATTGTCATACCGATGTTCGCACAAAGTTCGCTGAAATTTTGTTTAGTTTCCGCATCCATGCGAACTGTAAATGTTGTCTGTGCCATAAACAACATCTCCTTTCACTTACAGTATACCATATTTCTATTATATTGTCAATACAATGCAATTCAATTCATCAGCTTTTGAAGTTGCTTGTCACAAGAGTATTGACAGGTCCAGCTTAATAATAAAATTAACGGTCAACTTGAATTTTAACATTTTGTTCATAATTATTCGTCATTTTGCACAAAAGAAAAAAAGGTTGACAGTAGACAGCAGGGTGACAGCAATTTTTTGTTGCTGTCACCTTGATTTTTTCCCTATTTTTAGCCTTAAATTCAAAAAGGTTGACAGGGTATACAGCAATTTTCTTACATACTCTTGTAAAATATGCTTTTTTACCATTTCTTGTAACCCTTTTGTAACCTTTTCCCCCCTTTTTTTTTATCTTTAGTAGTAAATTGCTGTCAACCTGTCAACCTTTGTTTAATTTTTCTCTAAATATAGCCGTTTTTTTAAGGTTGACAGCAAAAAAAAAAGCTGTCAACCGCTGTCAACCTTTGTTTAATTTTTCCCTAAATATAGGAGTTTTATTAGAGGTTGACAGCATTTTTTTCACTTTCGTCATTTTCACCTCTCCCGTGAGATAAAATAAAAAAACAGCAGCTTGACAAGCTACTGTTGACTGTGTTATAATGGCTGTAGAGGGCAGAGCTACCACACACTGCCCCCGAATATATGAGATACAACCTCACATATCCACCGTTACCCTGATTATACACTAATTGCAATTGGTTGTCAAGAGGGTAATTATGGACTTATAGGCAGTATCTCCGATTTTACGGAGGT
>CAZTUV010000190.1:0-3749 GCA_964616595.1 uncultured Alistipes sp. | reverse complement strand
AAGTATATGTTATTTTTAATAAATTTTCAAAAACCCCTTGCAATTTATGAAAAAAAGTATATAATTATATATGCAGACATAAAACTGAAAGGAATGTTTTTATTATGATTATCTTGGTTGTAAATGCTGGAAGTTCTTCATTGAAGTATCAGCTTATCAACATGGACGATGAAAGTGTTATCGCAAAGGGCAACTGTGACCGTATTGGTATTGATGGCCATATTTCCCATAAGACCGGAGATGGAAGAACTTTTGAGGCTGATTGCAGTTTCCCGACTCATACAGAAGCTTTTATGAAATTAGTTGAAGCTCTTACTGCCGGTGAGGCAAAGGTTATCGACAGTATGGACGAAATTTCAGCCGTAGGTCACAGAATCGTACAGGGTGCGGATATATTTGACAAGTCCGTTCTTGTAACAGATGAAATTATCGACAAAATCGATGAACTCCGTGAACTTGCTCCTGTACATAACCATGCACATGCACTTGCACTCAGAGCTTGCAAAAAAGTTATTCCTGACGGCGTGCCACAGGTTGTAGTATTTGATACAGCTTTCCACCAGACAATGCCTCCAAAAGCTTATATGTTCGGACTCCCTTATGACGATTATAAAAATCTTCATGTAAGAAAGTATGGTTTCCATGGAACATCACATAGATTTGTATCTTCAGCACTTGCTGATGCTATGGGCAAGGATATTAAAGACCTCAAGATTGTTTCATGTCACCTTGGAAATGGTTCTTCAATTACTGCTGTTGATGGTGGTAAATCTGTTGATACTTCAATGGGATTCACACCTCTTGATGGCGTAGTAATGGGTACAAGAACAGGTTCTGTTGACCCGTCTGCTGTTACATTCGTAGCAGATAAACATGGATTTACACCTGCTCAGATGAGCGACTACATGAACAAAAAATCAGGATTTCTTGGTGTGTCAGGTGTAGGCTCGGATAACCGTGATATAACTGATGCTGCTGAACATGGAAACGACAGAGCTAAACTTGTTTCTGATATGCTTGTTTATGAAATTAAAAAGTATATTGGTTCATATGCCGCTGCCATGAACGGTCTTGATGCTGTATTATTTACAGGCGGTATCGGTGAAAATGCTTATGATGTAAGAGAAAAAGTATGCGAAGATATGGAATTTTTCGGAATTAAGCTTGATAAGTCCGCTAATGACGGAATGAGAGGTCAGCTTAAGAAAATATCTTCTGAAGATTCAAAAGTACAAGTATGGGTTGTTCCTACAAACGAAGAACTCCTTATTGCAAGAGATACACTCGCTCTTATTTCTGAATAATTTAATTATACATTAATTCTGATTAAAAATCAATATGTTAATTGGAGATAAAAATGGATAGTAACCTTGAAATGAAATTACAGAAACAATTTCCTTTTATGCTACAAAATCGTGTAAAAGAAGAACGTAATGCTTATAGAAGATTTGGTTGCGAATGCGGAAATGGCTGGTATAATCTTATATACGAACTTTGTGAATCTATTACAAAAAAATATCAGGAATACGAAATGCCTATTGATATTGAAGTTTTACAGGTTAAACAAAAATTCGCTGCATTAAGATTTTACTACAAATACATGGATACTGTTTCTTCGATACAAGCTATTGATTTTATTGGTAATGGAATTAGTTTACGCCTTAATCCAAGTGATTCATCAGATTCAAAAAAACAGAATCTCCGAAAAGACATAAAAAATATTATTCGCAGTTATGAGAAAAAAAGTGCTTCTGTCTGCGAAATGTGCGGAGGTAACGGAGAACGTAGAAATATTTCCAAAAAGTATTATTATGTACGTACTGTTTGCGATAACTGTTATAAAAAATATGAATCTTCTTAAAAAATATATTATTTTATGTTTTTATACGCTTTTCCGTTGTGGAAAGGCGTATTTTCATATAGGTATTTATTGAAATTGCACAAAATTAATTTATATACTTGACAAAAAAATTCAGTTGATATATAATCAGTATTACTGTAAAATGAAATTTGTAAAGGAGTGGTGATTTGTGTTCAAAACTGTTGTAAAATCTGAGGGAATGATGTGCGGAATGTGCGAAAAACATATCAATAATGCTGTAAGCAGAGCTTTTATTACAGAAAATATCTCATCTTCATTTAAAAAAGGTGAAACAGAAATAATTTCAGAAACATTACCTGATGAAAACAAAATCCGTGAGGTTATTGAAAAAGAAGGATATAAGGTTATTTCCATTTCAAGCGAACCTTATGAAAAGAAAAAATTCAGTTTATTTAGAAAATAATAAACTTTTTTCTGCTGTATTCTAAAGGGTACAGCAGTTTTTTATTTATGAGAAAGGACTTTTAAAAATGAAAATTCAGATTTCAGAACATTTTACTATGAAAAAACTTTTAATCTTCTGTCTGCCATCAATAATAATGATGGTGTTTACATCAATATATGGTGTGGTAGATGGACTTTTTGTTTCAAATTTTGCCGGAGATACGGCGTTTTCCGCTATAAATTTCATTATGCCGGTAATTATGGCACTTGGTTCACTTGGGTTTATGTTCGGAACAGGCGGAAGTGCAATTGTGGCAAAAACATTTGGTGAAAATAAAAAAGATTTAGCTAATCAATATTTTACAATGCTTACATTTGTCAATATTGTTATTGGTATAATTATCGCAGTTATAGGATTCATATTCCTTAAGCCAATCGCAGTGATTATGAAAGCGTCTGATGCCATGCTTGAATATTGCGTACCATACGGAAAAATACTTATACTTTGTTTACCGTTTTATATGGTGCAAAATGCTTTTCAGAGTTTTTTCGTTACCGCCGGAAAACCTGATACAGGACTTAAAGTTTCGATTCTGTCAGGAATTATAAATATAGTATTTGACTGGTTATTTGTGGGAATATTTAAATGGGGAGTAGTAGGTGCAGCTATTGCAACAGGAATGTCACAAATTGTCGGAGCTTTGATACCAGTATTTTACTTCTTGTCAAAGAAAAATAACAGCACATTACGTTTTGTAAAATTCAAGCTTAATAAATCTGTTATAATTAATACCTGTACAAATGGTTCTTCTGAACTTATGACAAATATTTCAATGTCAGTTGTAAATATGCTTTATAACACTCAGCTTATGAAATATGCAGGACAGGACGGTGTTTCAGCATATGGAGTAATAATGTATGTAAACCTTGTTTTTCTGTCAATATTTATAGGATTTTCAATAGGTTCCGCCCCTATAATCAGTTATAACTATGGTGCAAAAAATTCTGATGAATTAAAAAGTATCTTCAGGAAAAGCATTACTGTAATTTCAGTTACTGCTATTTTAATGACATTACTTTCACAATTAATCGCAAATCCTATTGCTGAAATATTCGTAGGATACAAACCTGAATTATTTGACCTTACTGTACATGCTTTTAGAATATATGCATTTTCATTCTTGATAGCAGGATTCAATATTTTTGGCTCATCATTTTTTACAGCACTGAACAATGGCTTGATTTCAGCATTAATTTCATTTTTAAGAACACTGTTGTTCCAGATAGTAATGGTTCTCACAATACCTCTTATTTTCGGAATAGATGGTATATGGATATCTATTGTATTTGCTGAAATCTTTGCAGTCATAATAACAACATACTTTATTCTGAGAAATAAATCCAAATACGGTTATATGTAAAAAAATTTCATTCAGCTATCACAGTTTTTGATTGAAAAAAATAAATATTTATGATATAATTA
>CAZTUV010000189.1:0-3770 GCA_964616595.1 uncultured Alistipes sp. | reverse complement strand
ATATTGTTTTTCATTTGATTTTCACATATATTATTTGTAATTTATAAAAATATTTATTCCTGAAAAATCGCAAATACAATTTACTTAAATTTTCCAGAATCAACAATCTGTAATTTTTTTATCTTATCAGAAATCCATATAGCACATATCAATTTTATAGCATCAAAAATAATATATGGCATTACACAAACAGTCAATCCATAGATAAAACTGGTTTTCATGACATATGTGAACCAAAGAGTTCCACAGATATAACAAATAACCATTCCCAATATTAATGAAACAATCTGTATAAAGAATTTATTTCCAAAGATTTTTTCCATAGTCCAGAAAACAATACCAAGAAAGATAAATCCCCATATATAACCTCCGGAATATGAAGTCAATGCATTGAATCCGGATTTAAATCCTGAAAATACAGGGATACCAATAATTCCAAGCAAAATATACACTAATATAGAAAAAAAGCCATTTTTTTCCGCCCGGAATAAGCATAGAACAAAAAATTCCGAATGTCTGCAATGTAAATGGAATCGTTGTGGGAACTGTAATCCATGAACATACTGCAAGAACAGCAGTAAACATTGATATAAGAACAATTTCACGAATTGAAAAGTATCTGTATGATTCAATATTTTCAGGCATAAACATCTTCCTTCCATTTACAAATTATATCATACAGAAAGCATAATGTCAACCTTTTTTGCAATACAAGTTGACTATCATTTGGAAATATTTATCTTATGACGCATGTGATTAATATTACGTTCAAAATCGCCACTATTAATCCAGTCAGCCAGAAAATATTGTTCCAGCATTGGAACAGTGCATGAATAAAAACCTACTTTTTCATTATACATTGAAAGCATATTTTCGGGGAGCAACATATAACCTGCTCTGATTGACGGAGCAATAGTCTTTGAAAAAGTATTTATATATATAATGTTTCCATTTGAATTCATTGAAAACAATGTTTCAGGGGCTGTACCTGTAACAATAATTTCAGAATTATAGTCATCTTCAATTATAAATGAATTTCTTTTTTCAGACCATTTTATATATTCCGACCGTCTTTTTGCAGATGTAGTTATATTGCTCGGAAAACTATTAAAAGGCGTGACATGAAGTACAGATGCATTTGTTCGGGCAAGTTCATCAATACGTATACCTTCGCTATCCATTTCGAGCATATCACAAAACGCACCATTTGCTTTATAAACGGCTTTTATTTTTTCATAAGACGGATTTTCAAGAGCTATTGTTCTTTCTCTGCCGAGCATCTGTATACATATTCCATAAAGATACTCCGCTCCCGAACCTATTATTATTTGTTCAGGCAAGACTTTTATATTCCTGCTTCTCATAAGATAACGACTTATTGCCTCTCTAAGTTCAAAGCAACCATTTTCAGGGGATTTCATCAAAATTCTTTCACCATAATCTGACAATACTTTACGCATACGTCCGGCAAATGCAGAAAATGGTATATCCGTTTGAATTGCTATATTTCCAGAACCTTTAACAGAAGTTTCCTTGTAAATCATACCAGACGGAAAGTTTCTATCAGAACTATATATTACATAACAGCCACTTCTTTCACGGGTTTCGCAGTAATCCTCATCACGTAACAAAGAATAGGCATGTTCAACGGTTACGATACTTACTCCGCAATCAACCGCCAATGAACGCTTTGAAGGCAACTTTGCCCCATATGGAAATGCACCGGAAACAATCTTATTTTTAAGTATTTCATAAATCTGAATATATACAGGTATATTACTTTGAAAATCCACAGAAATATTCATAATAAAGCAACTCCTTTTCTTAACAATTATATCATTCTAAAAAAAATATGTCAACAAATCAAAATTCTCCCCACAAAACATATGTCTTGCAGGGAGATATAAATAAGGAGGTTGAATAGTAGATATCATTTAGAAAATTTCTTCATTATATGGCTGTTTATCCTGAATACGTAAAAAATATGGCTTCTCAGCATTATCTAAATAAAGAGAATCAAATGGAATTTCGCCAGAAGCTTTGAAACTTTGCCATAATTCTTTTTCATCGGTATAGAAATTAAACCAGTATAATTTAATTTCGCCATTGACTGAATACTGGAATTTAATATATCCTGTTTTAACTTCGCCATTTTGAAACGCCATCTGCCAAGTACCGTCATAAAGATTATCGCCCTCATAAACAGTAAGGATATCTGATATATTATCTGTTTGTTCCCATGAACCAATAAGCGATGCTACACTGATACTTGAATTTGCAGGATTTTCAATTTCATAAAATCCATATTTATTAGGTTCCGGAACAGGTTCTGTTATATTCGATACTGTTGTTTCAGCAGTTTCACTTTCAACAGGAATCGTTTCGGCAGTAGTAGTCTGAGGTTCTGTAATAACAGGCGTTGTTTCCGGAACAGTTGTTGTCTGAACAATTTCCGGAGATTCAGCAACTGGTACTTGCTGGTCATTTTGAGAGTCATGATTATAGATATTTTCACCCTCAGCAACAACATGACCTGGTTGAACAGTTGTTACAGGAGCAGTTGTTGTACCGCCGACAATTATTCCCGAATAATCATTTTGTCCGGCATAGTCAAATCCATTTGCATTATATCCATTATCAATATATGAACCTGTTACAATTATAGTAACCTGACTATTCTCAGAAGTTTCACTTATAATCGGAGGAGTTGATACATCAAAATCGTCATTGTCATTAATATTTCCCCGAAGTACTATAACGCTTGTTATTCCTACAATAGCTACAATAAGTGTCGCAACTGAACTCATATATTTACGCCATATAGGTTTATCATAATGTTCTATTCCGGAAACCTCATCGTTTTCCTCTATAAAATCATTATTTTCTGTTATTTGAATATTTTCGCATGACAAATTGCTTTTTTCAAGGCATTTTTTCAGAATACGTCTTTTCTGATTTTCTTCAAGAGCCGGATAATTTTCTGCTATCTCCTCAACTGAATCATCGTCAAGGTCTGTAAACTGTTCCATAAAATCTTTTATATTTTTACTCATAATATTCACCATTTTCCAGTATTGCACCTATTTTTTTTCTGGCACGCAAACTTCTTTTTTGTACTGCACCTGATGTCATGCCCAATTTATGAGCAATTTCGTTTACCTTCCGGTTATAGAAATACTGATATATTATTATAGAACTATCTGGTTCACCTAAAGAACGGACTATATTCCAGAGTTTCTGACGAAAAATATGATTTTCCACCTCATCTTCCGTACTCAAATCAGATGGTGGAAGATTTACTTCTTCATCATCTATATCAGAGTATCTGTTGTTTTGCCCAGAAATTTTACGAAAAGCATCTATCGCCCTGAACTTTGCGACAGTACTTATATATGATTTGAGGCTTCCAGTACTAGCAGAAAAATTCGTGGCATTTTTCAGGAATTCAACGATAATATCACTAACACAATCTTCTATATCTTCTTTTGTTCCTAAACGACCAAGTTTATTTATTACGATTGCATATATAAGATTTCCATATTGTTTAATAAGATATTCATAAGCGTCCTGAGGGGAACTCTCTAATAACTGTTCCCATTCCGTATCGGTCATATTCTTCACCCCTATAAATATAATGTCCTTCTAATATAAAAATTCGTAACATACAAAATAAAAAGGACATTTTATAATCTAACCAATATATATTTTAACATTTTTTCTAATTTTTGCCAATAGAAAACAATAAGTTTACAAAAAGTTCACATTATAAG
>CAZTUV010000188.1:0-3783 GCA_964616595.1 uncultured Alistipes sp. | reverse complement strand
GTACAGAATCAGGCCACTGACCGTGCGCACAGAATAGGCCAGAAGAACAAGGTTAATGTATATAAGCTTATTGTGAAGGATTCTATAGAAGAGAAGATACTTAAGCTTCAGGAAAGTAAAGAAATGCTTGCTGAAAGTGTCGTATCAGAGGAGGTTGCAAAGCTTACCTCTCTTTCAAAGGAAGAGCTTCTTAAGTTACTTGATTAAAGGGCAAAGCCCGGATGTGTTAAGCTTAAAGCTTAATCCATTCGGGCTTTCTGTTTTTGAAAATGGTTACATATTTAAAGCCGCATTCTGACAGCAGTCCTGGAAGCATATCAAAGGCATGGGCAATAGTTTCAGGAGTGTGCCCGTCAGAACCGCAGGTTATAATTTCGCCTCCGAGCTGGCGGTAACGCTTAAGTATATTTGGATGTGGATTGGGGTGCGGAAGCTTGTTTTTAAGACCGCCGGTATTGATTTCTATACCTTTGCCCTTACTGATAAGCGTTTTGAGAATTTCGTCAAACCTATCAGGATATAATGAATATAAATCCAAAAGCTCCGGGCGTGTGTCCTTGCTTGGACAGTAACGTATTATGTAATCAAGATGACCATATACGTCGAAGCAGTCGAATGCCTTTATGTTCTTAAGAGTGTCTTCGAGATATAATTCAATCATGGCATCATGTGAATTACGCTTTTCCCAGAAGGCGGGATAGTAGGGGTCTTCGTTATCAATAACGTGGGTTGAGCCTATAATAAAATCAAATGGTCTGGCATCTGCAAAGTCTTTTGGGCGGCTTCCAAGATGTGGCTGAAGTCCAAGCTCTACTCCTGTGCGAATGTCAATCTGCTTACAATATTTCTCTTTTAATATGGCGTATTCTTTAAAATATGCATCTGTATCAAGCTCGAATGGATTAGGGGCATCCGGAAAATCCATATCATGATGCTCAGTGATGCATATTGTTTCCATGCCGAGCTTTATTGCCTGCAATATAGTGTTTTCAGGGAATGTATCGGAATCGCCGGAAAAATATGTGTGAATGTGATAGTCATGTTTCATGTTATTTACCTCTTTTAGCATGTTATATTTGTTAGTATAATACAAATTTCGGGATATTACAAATAATTTATAAAAAAGGACTTGATATTTTTAGTTAAATTAGGTAGAATACCATGTAGGTTGATTTTATTTTAACAATCTCTATTTATTTTAACTTTTTAGGAGGAAATAAAAAATGGCAGTAAAAGTAGCTATTAATGGTTTTGGCCGTATCGGTCGTCTTGCATTCAGACAGATGTTTGATGCTGAAGGTTATGAGGTAGTTGCTATCAATGACCTTACTAAGCCTTCAATGCTTGCTCAGCTTCTCAAGTATGATACAGCTCAGGGTGGTTACTGTGGTAAGATTGGCGAAAATCTTCACACTGTTTCTGCTGATGATGAAGCAGGTACAATTACTGTTGACGGTAAGACTCTTACAATCTATGCTAAGGCTAACGCTGCTGAACTCCCATGGGGTGAAATCGGTGTTGATGTAGTTCTTGAATGTACAGGTTTCTATTGCTCAAAGGCTAAGGCTCAGGCTCATATCGATGCTGGTGCTAAGAAGGTTGTTATTTCTGCTCCTGCAGGCAATGACCTCCCAACAATCGTATTCAGCGTAAATGAAAATACTCTTACAGCTGATGATAAGATTATTTCTGCTGCTTCTTGTACAACAAACTGCCTCGCTCCTATGGCTAAGGCTCTTAATGACTATGCACCTATTCAGAGTGGTATCATGTCAACAATTCACGCTTATACAGGCGACCAGATGATTCTTGATGGTCCTCACAGAAAGGGCGATTACAGAAGAGCAAGAGCTGGTGCTGCTAATATCGTTCCTAACTCAACAGGTGCTGCTAAGGCTATCGGTCTTGTTATCCCTGAACTCAATGGTAAGCTTATCGGTTCTGCACAGAGAGTTCCTGTTCCAACAGGTTCTACAACAATCCTTACAGCTGTTGTAAAGGGTGCTGACGTTACTGTTGATGGCATCAATGCTGCTATGAAGGCTGCTGCTTCTGCATCTTTCGGTTACAATGAAGACCAGATTGTTTCTTCTGACGTTATCGGTATGAAGTTCGGTTCACTCTTCGATGCTACACAGACAATGGTTTCTAAGATTGCTGATGACCTTTATGAAGTACAGGTTGTTTCATGGTATGATAATGAAAATTCTTATACATCACAGATGGTAAGAACTATCAAGTATTTTGCTGAACTCGGCTGATTCTATTATTAATCGGACAAGTATCTTTTAAACAAACAGGGCGGTTCTGCGGAATCGTCCTTTTTTTACCAGAAAGGCTTTTTATGACTGAAAACTTACCTTTACTAATTGATATACGTGACCCTTCTGAGTTCGAATATGGTCATATTGAAAATGCTATTAATATTCCAGATATTCTTTCTGCCAATTTTCCTAAAGATAGAAAAATAATTCTGTATTGTAAAAACGGAACATTAAGTAAATCTATATCAGAAGAACTTTCTGCAAGCAACTTGGACGTTGAAAGTATCGATGGTGGTTACATTGGTTGGCTGAAAAATAAAATGCAGAATAGGAATATTACAGAAAATGTTGAAATAAGTTTACGAAAGAAATTCAAGAAAAATATATGGTGCAAATTCACAAAAGCTATAAATGAATACAAACTTGTTAATCCACACGATAAAATAGCTGTATGTATTTCTGGTGGAAAAGATTCCATGCTTATGGCAAAACTTTTTCAGGAACTTAAAAGGCATGATAAATTTCCATTTGAAGTAGAATTCCTTGTTATGAACCCCGGATATAGTCCGGCTAATCTTGAAATCATAAAAAATAATGCTAAATCAATGTCTATTCCCATACATATATTTGAATCAGATATATTTAATTCTGTTTTTCATATAGAAAAAAATCCATGTTATATTTGTGCAAGAATGAGAAGAGGCTATTTGTACAGTAAAGCTCGTGAATTGGGTTGTAATAAAATTGCTCTTGGTCATCATTTTGACGATGTTATAGAAACTATTCTAATGGGTATGCTATATGGTGGACAGGTTCAGACCATGATGCCAAAACTCCATAGTACAAATTTTGAGGGAATGGAACTTATTCGTCCTTTATATCTTATTCGTGAGTCGGATATAAAGCATTGGCGTGATTATAATGACCTTTATTTTATACAATGTGCCTGCCGTTTTACTGAAAATTGTACTTGTGATTCTGATGGAAGTTCCGTTTCTAAACGCCTTGAAATAAAAAATCTTATTTCTGAATTGAAAAAAATAAATCCACAAGTTGAAAAAAACATTTTCAGAAGTGTTGAAAATGTAAATCTTAATACAATCATTGCATATAAAAATAATACAGGTATTCATAATTTTCTTGATGAATATGATAGATAAATTTTCCATAAATATTATTGATGAAATGTGCTATAATACTATTACGGCATCGATAATTATTTTAAAGGAGATATAATTATGAATAACAGTAATAATAATGGCGGAATGACTCAGAAAGGCAGAGAAACTCTTGAAAGATTCAAGATTGAATCTGCTAATGAACTTGGTATAAATCTTAAAAATGGTTATAATGGTGACCTGACATCAAGAGAAGCTGGTTCAATTGGTGGAAACATGGTCAAGAAAATGATTGACTCTTATAAAAAACAATAAAAATATGGGAACGACCTGTTATAAGGCGTTCCCTCAGTCTGTTGAAAAAGGTCCAGTATAAATCTGGACTTTTTTTATATAATATG
>CAZTUV010000187.1:809-3786 GCA_964616595.1 uncultured Alistipes sp. | reverse complement strand
ATATAATATATATGAAAAGTAATTCTGATTGCTTCTCTGATATTTTTTAAAGCAGATTTCAACAGTGGAATCTGCTTATTTTTATTTAAATTATGTAAGGCCTGCTCAGTATAAAACCCAGCAAGCCTTATATTATAAAATTATATCTAAAACTTGACGTAAATTTTTTCTGCCAAATGAAACTACTTCTCCATTAACTATAAGACAAGGAACACTCATTACATTATATTTTTCACGCAATGAAGGAAATACATTCAAATCATAAATATCCGCTGAAATATTAGGATTTTCTGCCGATATTCTTTGTACTGCCGTTACCAGTTCGGGACACATTGTACATGAAAGAGTAACAAGTACCTGAATCTTAACGGGATTTACAATACGTGAAATATCCTCTTTATCTTTACTGTCCAGTTCCTGACCGTTTCCGGCAACATTATATAATCCTAAAATAAATGAAGTAAATTCATGTCCACCTGGCACACCATGAAAAGCAAGACCTGTTTTTTCACCATTTTCGTAGCATATATGCACACATGGAAGATATTCTTCTGACTCCGGATTATCCGCAATCTCAACAGAAAGCTTTTCAGTACGTTTTGATATTGTTTCAATATACTCCTTTAATTCTCCGGATAAAGGTTTACTGTCAAGAAATAATCTCAATATAAGTTTTTGTTTCATTTCTTTAAAAACAGAATCAAGCTGTAAAAGAATTTCCTCAGAAAACAAAGTATTATCTGGTTTTTCAGAATGGGCTGCCGAAACAAAACCTTTTTTTGGAACTTCTGGCATCTCAGGAAATATATTGTGTTTTTTTCTCATTACTGAAACATATTTTTCAAGTTCCGTTGCACAGATTGCACCATCACTTACTGCTGTAACTACCTGATGCAAATTTTTTTCACATATATCACCGGCAACATATAAACCATCAATATCTGTTTTAAGATTATTATCAGTAATTACATATCCTTGTTCGTTTAAGTTTGCCAAATCATGCAACAATATAGTTTCAGGCTGATATCCTGCAAAAACAAATACTCCAAAAGTATCTCCTTCTTCAGCAGTATACTCAGTTACTTGTCCAGTAATATTATTACGATAACGTATAGATTTAAGGGTCTTATCTCCTGTAACGGCTTCAACTTCTGTTTGATATAATATAGTTATATTTTCATTACTTTTAACTTCATCGGCAATACTTTTTGCACAAGTAAAATCCTCTTCACGTACAAGAAGAGTAACATGTTTTGCATATTTAGTAAGGAAAATACTTTCTTCAGCTGCTACAAACCCTCCACCAATAACAAAAATTTCTTTACCTGTAAAAAGTTCCCCATCACAAGTTGCACAATATGCCACTCCACGTCCACGAAATTCCGATTCCCCTTTAAATCCAATCGTTCGTGGATAAGCACCTGTTGCAACAATAATTCCAAAACACTTTAAATCGCCATTTGTGGTATGAACAACTTTGACTTCATTATGGGGATTAATTTCTGTTACTTCAGAAATAAGAAACTCTGCTCCAAAATTTTCAGCCTGTTTATACATAGTTTCAGTAAGTTCAGCACCACTTGCCAGTCCAACTCCGGGATAATTCACCACTTCAGATGTGATTGTTATCTGTCCTCCGAATTGTTCTTTTTCAATAACAATAACCCTGCATTTTGCACGTGCAAGATATATCGCAGATGTAAGACCAGCAGGGCCACCACCAACTATTACAACATCATAAAAATTATCGTGATTCATTAAAGTTTTCCTACTAAGTCAAGACTTGGTTTTAAAGTTTCAGCACCTGGCTGCCAGTTAGCAGGGCAAACCTCATCACCATGTTCTGCAACAAACTGACAAGCTTGTAATTTTCTGAATAATTCTTCTGCATTTCTTCCGACATTTCCTGAACTAACTTCATAAGCCACAATTTTACCGTCCGGATTTACAATGAAACTTCCACGTTCTGCAATGCCGTCAGAATCAATATAAGCTTCAAAATCCTTAGATAATTCATGAGTAGGGTCAGCAAGCATTATATATTTTATTTTTTTAATACGTTCTGATACATCGTACCATGCTTTATGCACGAAATGTGTATCCGTAGAAACAGAGTAAACCTCACAATCAGAATTCTTAAAATCATTATATTTATTGGCAAGGTCTTCAAGTTCCGTTGGACACACAAAAGTGAAATCTGCCGGATAAAAGAAAAATATACTCCATTTACCTAAAATATCATTTTTAGAAACTTCTTTAAAAGCTCCATTTTGAAATGCCATTACATTAAAATCTGAAATTTCTTTGTTAATCATTGACATAATTTTAATCTCCCATTTTAAAGAATTACCATAGCAATAAGCCGGCTGAACTTATTATATCCATACCGGCTTAATTTATACAATAATTAAATTTCTGTTTTCCACATACCATGAATATTACAATAGGAATAAACTGCAAGAGGCTTTTCGTCAAGCAGAGCAAAACTTACAACAGTTTCACTTCCCTGCTCAAGGCATTTACGCTGACCACCACGGTCTGTCTGAAGATATACCCAGACAATACTATGTTCGTCAGTCATAGGGTGTGATAAAGAACCTACATTTACTGTTACAATATCTTTATTTACATTAACAATAGGTGTATGCTTTTCAGAACTTGCATTTAAATCAGAAGTAAGACTTTTCATTTCTTTACCACAACACATAACAGGTACTCCGGCATCATGAATCATTCCTACAATATTTCCACAATGCTCACAAATTAAAAATCTATTTTCAATCATGAATATTCTCCTCTAATTATTTTATTTCAATTCTTTTTGTTTTTACTGGTTGTTTTTCTTTTTTAGGAAGAGAAAGTTTTAAAATACCATTAGTATATGTGGCATCAATTGCATTTTCATCGATACCTGAAATATTAAAGCTCCTGCAATATGAATTAAAATTTCTTTCTTTACAAATATACTCATTTTCTA
>CAZTUV010000187.1:0-799 GCA_964616595.1 uncultured Alistipes sp. | reverse complement strand
CACAAAGAGTTAATATATCATTATTGACATCAATTTTAATGTCACTTTTTTCAAACCCTGGCATTTCACATTCCAATATAAATTTATTTTCTTCTTCTATGATATCTGTACGACAAATTTTGGTGTTTCCAAAATTTTTAAAAAATTCACGTTCCAATTCATATAATGGATTCCAGATTTCATTTTTATCAAACGGTAATATTCCAAACATGATAAACCCCCTATAATTTATATTATTCAATTTGTTTTGCCAAAAACTGTGCAGCCGCATTAATGAGACTTTTTTGCAAATCTGTTACCTCCGAATTCTGACTTGAACTTAAAAATGCTACTGCTCCTGAAACATCACCAGCTGTTATGATAGGAATCGCTGCAATTGCTGTACGTTCCACTCCCTCAACCGGAAAAAAATTATTCATTTCGCCATTGGGACAAAAATAATTACCACGGTTTTCCATTAATTCTTCAAGCTGTACTGTTACACGACGTTCTGCAAATTCTTTTTTTGACACACCAGCTGTTGCAACCACATGGTCTTTATCAAATATAACAACAGGACAACCAGCTATCTTATGCATTATATCTGCAACATATCCTGCATTTTCACTCATTTCGCTTATTGCTGAATACTTTTTAAAAATAACCTCTCCGTCACTGTTTGTATAAATTTCCAGAGGGTCGCCTTCACGAATACGCATAGTACGTCTTATTTCCTTTGGAATAACAACTCTACCCAAATCGTCAATTCTTCTGACAATACCAGTAGCTTTCATATATAATATCCTCCATATTCTTATAT
>CAZTUV010000186.1:0-3845 GCA_964616595.1 uncultured Alistipes sp. | reverse complement strand
CTGCTTGCTTTGCAAGAGGAAGCCCCCGCCTCTTTAGGCGGGGGAGGATGTCACCTGAAAGGAATGATTAAAGTGAAATTCAGGGACGAATACCACGAAATTTTGTTCTGGGTAATCATGCAGAAAATGGGGAGTAAAGATGTATATTACACCCCCGTTGCTTATCTGATTGCCCTTGACAGAGTATGCAGAAACCATGTTGAAGAAATATTCGATTTCAAAAGACAGTGCATCAGACCTGAATGCCTTAACGAATGCTGGCAGACCGGAACAAGCAAGAAAACCACACGCTTAGCGTTCAACCTCTGGAACGGTGAAAACTGTAGCGACGGCGAAACCTATACGGATAAAGACGGCTATGAAGTGGAGTTACCAAGCAGAAAATATTCAGTATCAGATATTTTCTGTTGTGAATATGCTCCGTACTACTGGGAAGCCGTGAAAATTCGTTATCCGGAGTACACCAATGAAAACGAATGGGAATAAAAAAGAGCGATGCAGATTGACCGTGAACAAGCAATCTGCACCGCACCTAACACTTTCCCGATTAAAGAGAGTGTGATATAGGTCAATATTATTATAGCACACTCTCTTTGTAAAATCAATACAAGGAGTGAAATTTTTTGGAATTTTTTGTATATCTGCTGATTGCCGGAACGGTTGCCAAGAAGCTCCACGACTTCCGGCAGTCACTTGATGACAGAGAACCGGAGCAGGTCACCGACCCTGACAGCCTGAAATTTGTTTCCGTCTATGAAAAAGTCCGTGAAATGAATCAGGCAGTTGACGAACTGGAAAAGCTTGAGCAGTTCATTACCGACATTCAGTGTTGTGATGAGACACACATGAAAGCAATACAAATTGAAATACCTAACGCTGTCGGTGAGAGCAGCAAGCACCGGATACTTATTGACGGGAATGACAGTCACAGCAACCGCCTGTTAGCTATCGCACTTGAAGACCGTCGCAAAATGAGAACTGCTCTTCTTTCGGAAATCAAAGATTTGTATCTTTGCAACGGTGTAACGAAAACTGAAACGAAAGCAACAGTCCTTACAGGAAAAAAAGCTGTAGGGGAGGGTTGCAACAATGACTGATTACAAGTACTGTAAGATGTGCGGTACTCTCATATCAAACGCAAACGACGACAGCACGGACTATTTCAGACACATTGCCGTGAAGTATTGTCCGGCTTGTCGCAAGCTCTCAGACCAGCAGAAAACAGCGTTGAGGGTTTACAATCTCAGACAGCGTAAGAAGCAGAAAGACAAGTTTCGGGACGAACAGTTGATACTTCTTAATCAACAGGTTGAGTTGATGAAAGAGGAAAACGAGTTACTCCGGAAGAAAATCATGCAGTTAAGAGAGCAATAAAAGAACGGTGGTGAATACTTTGGAAATCAGAATCATAGGCGAAAAATCCGAAATTGAGGGAGCTTGCAAAAAGCTGGCTGAAATCTTTCCGGAAATGAAAAAAAGCAGAATATCTCCTGCACGTTCAGGCAGTTACAGATGCTACATCATTACCGACCCCCAACCTATTGAACCAAATCAGCACAAATAAATATAAACAGCAGGCATATTTGAATATGTGTCTGCTGTTTGTTTTAGGAGGAAAAACAAATTGAACGAAATAAAAGACAGAATCAAGCCTTTTCTGACTGAATACGTACAGGAAATCACAAAGAAATCAGGCGGAAAGAATCAGTATATATGCCCGTTCTGCAACAGCGGTACAGGTAACAACCATTCAGGAGCGTTTACGGTTTATCCGGACACTGACACGTATTATTGTTTTGCCTGTCAGCAGTCAGGCGATATTTTCAGCCTGTACGGAGCGTTGAACAATATCAGCGATTTCAGGACCGTTCTGAATGAACTGTCACGCAAATACGGCATTGCTACACCAACAGAGACAAACAGCAAGGACTATACAAAATTCTTTGCATTTGCAGAGAATAATCTCTATAAAACGGATTACCTTACAAGGCGTGGAATTTCTATGGAAACGCAAAGAAAATTTCATTGTGGTTATGTATCAGACTTCAAATATCAGGAAAATCAGACTACACCGGCAGTCATTATTCCGACCTCAGACACTTCTTTTTTCTGGAGAAGTACAACGGAAAACCTTAAACGCAAACGGGGTACGGCACATATCCTGAATGCAAATGCACTCAATAATAGTTACTGTTTTGTCGTAGAGGGTGAAATAGACTGTATGAGCGTTGTGGAGTGCGGTTTTTCCTGTATCGGACTGGGTTCAACAAGCAATATCAGAAAAATATTTGATTATGACACATCAAAGACAGTGCTGATAATCGCTATGGACAACGACGGAGCAGGTCAGAAAGCTACAGACGAACTTGAAAAACTCTGCATGAATCACAGAACGGCTTTTATTACAGCACCGCCGAACGTATGGAGCAACTGCAATGACGCTAATGAAGCACTCGTGACCGACCGGAACAGGCTTACCAATAACTTATATGACCTTGTCAAACGTGCGGAAAGTTTCGACCATGCGGAATATCTTGACAAATTAAAAAAAATATCTGAATCAGGTGAGCCGGAACAATGGGGACAGCCTGAAAGTTTCGACAGCCTGAAAAAGCCTGCTCCGTTCCCGATGCAGAGTTTGCCGCCGTTACTCCATGACTATCTTCAGGCGGTATCAGACTATGTGCAGGTTGTTCCGGAAATGGCAATATTGCCGTTGCTGTCAGTTCTTTCATTATGCGTACAGGGAAAAGCCGTCATAAAGCATACGGGAAACAGCCACACAGAGCCGTTGAACCTCTACACAATCACAGTGGCTTCGCCGGGTGAAAGAAAGTCCGGAAGCCTTAAAGAGTTCATGAAACCGATTGACGATTTTCAGGAAAGGTATAATAAAATACACGCTCCGGAAGTCGAGGAATACAGGACGGAGCGTGCATATCTGGAGAATAAAAGAGCAAAGGCACTGAAAACTGATTTACAGGCGGCAAAGACCTATGCAAAACAGCTTGCAAGCCTTGAAAAGAAACACGAATTAGTATTGAATGTCAGTGATGCAACGCCGGAAGCACTTGCAATGGAGATGTACAGGCAGGGCGGAAAGATTGGCATTATAGACGACGAGGGCAGTGTATTTGACGTTTTAAGCGGTATCTATTCCAACGGTCAGGCAAATATCAACATCTTTTTAAAGGCTTATGACGGAGCAAATTACACCATTCTGAGACGTACCAAAGAAAACATTGAACTGAAAAACCCATTGCTTACTATGGGGCTAATGGTGCAACCGGAACATTTTGCCGACGCTATGAACAACCGGCAGTTTTCGGGACGTGGATTCATTCACCGCTTTTTATTCTCGTTCCCTGACAGCCGAGCAGGACACCTGAAAATGACAAGTCCGGACGTACCGCCGAAACTTCAGAAGCAGTACAGCGACTTAATAAACCGCCTGCTCCGTATGCCGTCAACGCCTGATATGCCTATCATAGTATGCGACAGGGAAGCGGAATTGTTGTTTTCCGATTATTTCAGCCACTTACAAAAGGAAATCAGGGACGGCGGAACATTCGAGAACCTGAAAGAATGGGCATCAAAACAGTTCGGCAGGGCGTTGAGAATAGCCGGAATACTTCACATTTGCGAACACGAACCGGCGGAACGTCTTACAGGTCAGACCGCCATAAACTCAATAGCAATAGCGACGTGGGCAGAAAATCATGCCTTGAATGCGTTGTCAGGCAGTGCATCAGAGCCGACAGAAATAAAAAATGCTAAATACATACTGCAAAAAGTGACATCCTCCCCCGCCTAAAGAGGCGGGGGCTTCCTCTTGCAAAGCAAGC
>CAZTUV010000185.1:0-3851 GCA_964616595.1 uncultured Alistipes sp. | reverse complement strand
ACGCTGATATTCTTCATCAAATAATTCTGACATCATATCCACAACCTCCTTTTCAGGCTCATGAAGATATGAAACAAGATAACCTTTTTCTATACAGATACGAATTGTTTCTTTTGCACACATTATGCTGTCCTGATAAATTTTCCGTTGTTTATTGAATACTTTACAAAATCCGATATATTGACCATAAATAGTCACATCGACTTCATTCAACACTTTGACTTTCAGTTCAACCAGAGAATCTCCGTCAAAAAAGTTTTCACTGAACGATAATGTTTCTGGATATTTCTGTTCACCACTGTACACTACATACAGTTCTGACTTAGGATTTTTACCCTTGTCGAAGAATGCTCACTCTGTACGGTATCTGTCAGATAACGACGATACGTTGACAGCTTAGTAGTTAATTTGGAAAAGCATATAAACAATACTAACAATAATCGTTAGAGATATCTTAATGCCTGTAAAAAAATTATTGTATATAATAATAGTATCGTAGCAGAGCACATAATAAATGCTTCTCTGCGAATTACTGTTGTTGAAATTTGTTGTTTAATAATTGTAAAATTAGATGGACATGATCATTCCTGCTCGTCTACCGGTGGTATCCACTGAGCATAACCTTTTAGCATTTCAGGGGTGCTAGTGTAGTAGCGGACGTTCTTGTTAATGTCTGCAATCACAGCCATTTCATCAGCGGTCAATGCAAAGTCAAAGAGGTCAAAGTTTGCATTGATATGTGCAGCATTTTTCGAGCCTGGGATGACAATGTTTCCTGCTTGGATATGCCAACGGAGAATGACCTGCGTCGCAGATTTGTCGTACTTCTTGCCAAGCTCTGCAAAGAGAGGTTCTTCTAACAGTGCCTTGTCCCCGTGTCCCAACGGATACCATGCTTGTGCTACCATGCCGTTTTCTTGCAGGAAAGCTTTCAGTGCATTTTCCTGATGATAGGGGTGAAGTTCCGTCTGTAATACGGTGGGTTTGATTTCGCAAATGCTCAGGATTTCTTTGATTTGCTCCACTTTGAAGTTGGAAAGACCGATTGCTCTGACCTTTCCTTCATTGTAGGCTTTCTCCATCAGCTTATATCCGGCGATATAGTTTCCAGATGGTTGGTGGATGAGCAATAGGTCAATGTAGTCGGTATCTAGCCGTTGCAAGGTTTTTTCCACCACATCAGCTTGTTCATAGAAAGCAGGCCATAGTTTCGTTTCCAGAAAAATAGCATCTCTGTCGATGCCGGACTTTTTCATGGCACGCCCCACCGCTTTCTCATTCACATATGCATTGGCAGTGTCGATGAGCTGATATCCGCATTGCAAAGCAGTGAGGACAGAGTTTTCCGTTTCATCAGGTGACAGCAGAAATGTACCGATGCCCAGCATAGGCATTTGCACGCCGTTATTCAAAGTTACATATTCCATATCACGATTCTCCTTACAGGGTTTTGTTTAATTTTGCTACTTCGCTGCTATTGGTCACCATGCCACCATAGGTCATGCCATAAAGAGTAGCAAAGTGTTTCATGGTGTATTCACCTGCTTCAAGCATCCACTTTTCAGGTGCTGCACCTTGGAATACGAAATAAAGCTTTCGACCACTGAGAGAGCCGTTTTCCATCTTGCCATAGAACCTATCCAGCACATTACGAACACTGCCACAGATGTTGTGCCAATAAACGGGAGAGCCGATGACAATGATTTCTACTTTTTCCATAGCGGCAATGACAGCATCCAGACCGTCACCAGGCAAATTCTGACCGTATGTGCCGATTGTGTAATCGGTCAGATTCAGGGTTTCGTAGGATTTATTATCTAGCAATTTTGCTGTCAGAGCAGCGGTGTTACCGTTCTTATTGGGACTACCGTTGATAAATAAAATACTCATAATTACGTTCCTCCTTATACATTCTTGCCCATTTTATAGGCTTTGTTCATTGCCGTCGTCTGCATCACTGCACCAGGCTCATAGACACCGCCGCCGATGATCACGCCTTTTTCTTCCGCACCTTCCACACAGTCAGCATAGCCACGGAAACAAGCCAGTGTGGTATCGGCAGAGGTGGCTTCCTCATCTGCCATAGTTACGATATAGTAAAATTCTTTGTTCTTTACTTCCAACCATCTTGCAACGGTTCGGTCGATAAGGGCTTTAAGCTGTGCGTCGATGGAATAGAAGTAGACAGGGCTTGCCAACACCAACACATCAGCATCGATAATCTTTTGCAGAACCTCTGCCATATCGTCTTTGAACACACACTGACCGTTATTATCACGACAATGATAACAGGCTATGCAGGGATGGATATTCTTCGCTGCTACATGAATCTTTTCCACCTGATGACCACTTTCTTCTGCACCACGGCGAAATTCGTCACAAAGAATATCCGAATTACCATCCTTACGTGGACTACCCGACAGAATCAAAACTTTCTTGCTCATAATTATGTTCCTCCTTATTCACATTTCATAGTGTGTAGCTTTTTGTAGCATCTGACAGTGATGTTACAGTACTCCGCAATGGCAAATAATTTTGCATGAGTATCATACATCATTGCTCTCGGAATTTTGTGCAAGTAACTCGCAAGACTTATCCTTATGGTGTCCAATCATAATTCCCAATATCAGTGCCGCTGTGAGTGGGACAAATGAAAGCCATATACTTTTACGCGGTATAACATTGTGTAGAGTATAAACAGCGGCAATACCACTATGAAAGGACAGCATGGTCAATATGTAGAACCGAATTCGATTCAAATCTTCCCGCTTTTTTCTGTAACATATTCAAAGAGAAGCGTTACAAGCTGTCGAAAATTTCCGGTGGAAAATGTTGTTGCACTTGGATTCTTTCCGATTCCCCGAAAACTACACCACTGTATAGACATGGCAAACGCCACCGGATACAGAGCCACTACCGGATGGATACCTTTCGGCATAATTCCGAGTATTGACGCAACTATAAAGTCAATAATGATACATAACCTTTTCTGCAAAGACGGGTGATTTTTTGCCATCCACACAGTCAATGTTATCCCGACAGCGTAAACCAAAAGACTGCCAATTCTGATTATGATATTGAAGGTATTTAAGTGCAGAAAATCATCTACAAGCAGGATCATATTGCTTGTTTCGGCAGAACCGAAAACATTAGAGTGTTCGAGCAATGAATAAATTGCAAAAATACCACCGGCAACAGACATTATGTAGTGCAATACTATTTCTTTTTTATTTTGTAAGTCCATTTATCTTGTTCCTCCGTTGTATTGTCAGAATTACTTTTTTTATTACAGACTTCTTTGGCTATACTAAAAGAGCCATCTATACTTTTAACCATCCAGCATAAAAGGCTTCATTGGTCAGTATTTCTGTGATTTCATAGCACTTTTCAGATGATAGCGAGAAGGAGTCGTAAGTTTCTTTGATAGTGGTCAAGCATAGACAGTTTATCTTAATATCCTCTCTACTCCACATTGCACCCAAAAAGACATCATCATTAAGCTGGGCAAATCTCGTCTTGCTGTTTGATTGCCATATTTTTATCCATCCTGATTTTTGGATTATTTATTGCATTATCTTGTGAATTATACTATAATAATTATAGCACATAATCTGGTTTTGTCAATATTATTTAACAAAATTAAGAAAATTTTATTAAGAGTTGAAACGGCTAGACAGCCTTTTTCAGTCTGCCAGTATGCTTGCAGCCTATCCACTTTACCATCATCTATTTGCAAAAGCAAAATAAAAGTACACACAACCTGAGGATTTGACTAGTGTACTGACACGATGATATATGAACTAAACAATCATAGGCATCAAAGCTCAGGGTACAACGAAATCAATTTTACT
>CAZTUV010000184.1:0-3888 GCA_964616595.1 uncultured Alistipes sp. | reverse complement strand
ATTCCAGCCGGTGCAGCTATTGAACGACCAGGTTCGATAAATATATATGGTAAAGATATACCAAGTTCTGAGCAGGTTTTTTTAACCACTTCGGAAGTTTTTTCCATGTAAGTTTCAAAAGGTGCGGGGTCATGTTGGTCAAGATATTTTATACCGAATCCTCCGCCAAGATTAAGACTTTTTATTTCATAGCCGAGTTCGTTTTTAATTTTGGCGATAAATTCCAGCATAACTTTAGATGCTTCTTCAAACGGAGCTATATCGAATATTTGTGAACCTATATGGCAATGAAGTCCCATAAGGTTAACATTTTCGCAGGCAATAGCTTGTTTCACTGCATCGAAAGCCTCACCTGTTTCAAGAGCGAAACCGAATTTACTATCAATCTGACCAGTTTTAACAAAATCATGTGTATGAGCGTCTATACCTGGTTTAATACGGAACATTATATCAGGGTTAGCATTTTTAGATTCAGCTATTTTTTCCAGACGAATAAGTTCGGATATATTATCAACAATAATATGACCTACTTTAACATCAATAGCATATTCAAGTTCCTCATCAGTTTTATTATTGCCATGGAAGCCTATTTTAGAAGTATCGAAACCAGCCTTTATAGCGGTATAGAGTTCGCCTATTGAAACGACATCAAGACCGAGGTTTTCGCTGTTGACTATACGGCACATTTCCATGCATGAAAAAGCTTTGCTGGCATAACAAGCGAGACCATTTCCGTCATAGTATTTATCGATGCTGTTTTTAAAACGTTGGCAAGCCTTGCGAACAGCCTGTTCATCCATTACATAGAGAGGAGTACCATAATGTTTTGCAAGTTTTACGGTATCAACGTTTCCAATTGTAAGGTTACCATTTTCATTAATTCCCAGATTTTCGGACACAAACATTTTCAACAATCCTTTCATTAATCATTTTCAGTAATTTCTTCAACTATTTTTCTCAGTTCATCAACCCCTTCAAAGGTCTGTGATGAGAATGGTATTGAATGAATATCACTAAAGCATGGAATTTCATTTTCAAATGCTTTCATACGTTTTTCACGTTCCGACTTATTAAGCTTATCTGCTTTAGTAAGAACGATTACAAATGGTGTTTCAGTATCTATAAGATAGTTAACCATTTGTACATCATCTTTAGTAGGAGCATGACGCATATCGATAAGCATAAATACGAGTCTGATATCTCTGTCAGTTCCAAGATATCCCTCTATAAGACCAGACCAGCGTTGTTTTTCAGATTTAGAAACTTTGGCGTAACCATATCCCGGAAGGTCTACAAAATATATATTATCAAGTTTATAGAAATTTATAGTAGCAGTTTTTCCAGGGACTGAACTGACACGGGCAAGATTTTTTCTATTGAACAGTTTATTTATCAAAGTAGATTTACCAACATTAGAGTGACCGGCAAAAGCTATTTCGATTGTCTGAGCAGGTGGGATTTGTGAAAAAGTTCCATAAGATGCGAAAAATTCCGCCTTGTTGTAATTTAACTTCATGTATTTCCCCTCACTTTATAAGAGCATTTTCAAGAACGTCAGTCAAAGTTTCTGCAAATATAAATTGTAGATTATCTTTTACAACGTTATCAACTTCTTCGAGGTCAGGTTTATTTGCAGCAGGGATAATAACTGTTTTAATACCGGCTTTGTAAGCGGCCATAGTTTTTTCACGCAGACCACCAATTGGCAGGACTCTACCATGCAGAGTAATTTCTCCGGTCATAGCGATATCTGCACGAACCGGCAATCCAGAGAGAGCAGAAACCAAAGCCGTAGTCATTGTCACACCTGCTGATGGTCCATCTTTAGGGACTGCTCCTTCAGGTGCATGGATATGTATATCATTTTCCTTATAAAAATCAGGATTAATATCATATTTATCGGCAATACTTCTTACATAGCTTATAGCTATCTTTGAACTTTCTTTCATAACATCGCCAAGAGAGCCAGTAACTTCAATTTTACCGTTACCATTCATAGCAAGGGCTTCTAATGGCATAATAACACCGCCAACAGAAGTCCAAGCGAGACCATTCACAACACCGACCTGATTTTGTTTAGACAGGATATCTTCAGAGTATTTTTTCATACCAAGGAATTCCTGAATATTATTTTTACGGACGGTCACCTTTTTAATGTCCTCTGACGAGAGTTTTTTAGCTGTTTTACGGCAAAGAGATGCGATAGTTCTTTCGAGTGAACGTACGCCTGCCTCTTTTGTATAGAATTGTATAATATCATTTAAAGCGTCATCATTTATTTTCATTTGAGATGCTTTAAGACCATGTTCTTTAAGTTGTTTAGGGATAAGATGATTTTTAGCAATATGGAATTTTTCTTCAGCTGTATAGCTAGGGAGTTCAATAACTTCCATACGGTCGAGAAGAGGTTCCGGAATAGCTGATACATTATTAGCGGTAGTAATAAATAAAACTTGACTAAGGTCGAAAGGTATTTCTATAAAATGGTCTCTGAAGTTACTGTTTTGTTCTCTGTCGAGTACTTCAAGCATAGCAGAAGAAGGGTCACCTTTAATATCATTGCAGAGTTTATCTATTTCATCGAAAAGTATTAATGGATTACATGAACCTGCCTGATGCATTGCAGTCATAATACGGCCTGGCATAGCACCTATGTAAGTTTTTCTATGACCACGGATATCGGCTTCATCACGAACGCCTCCAAGTGAAACTCTTGCATATTTTCTTCCCATAGCTTTAGCGATAGATTTAGCGATAGAAGTTTTACCTATTCCAGGAGGGCCGGCAAGACAGATAATTTGTCCTTTTATTTCGGAGTTAAGCATGTATACGGATAAAAATTCGAGGATACGTTCTTTAACCTTTTTCAAACCATAGTGTTCTTTTTCGAGTATATTTTCCGCCTTTGTTACTGAAGTGTTCAGCTTTGAGAATTTTTTCCAAGGAAGGTCAAGAACCGTATCGAGATAGTTGCGTATAACGAAAGCTTCCTGAGAATAAGGTGGCATTTTAGTTAATTTTTCCACTTCCTTTATAAGTTTGTCGTGACTTTCCTTATCGAGACCTATGCGTTCGATTTTTGTTATATAGTTAAGATTTTCTTCAGCATCGCTTTCGCCCAGTTGTTCTTGAATCACTCTCATTTGTTCTCTGAGGTAATATTCTTTTTGATTTTTGTCCATATTTTCCTGAGTGATTTCATTTATTTCATATTCAACTTCAAGAATTTCGTTTTCCGAGTTAATAAAAGCGATAAGCATTGAAAGACGGTTAAGTATATTAGGTTCTTCAAGGAGTTCTTGTTTTTCCCGATAACCTATATTACAGTTAAATGTTATCAGTTCAAAAAGTTTTTCTGGTTTTTCTTGTGTAATAACTGACGCAATCAGTTCCTGTGGCATTTTAGGAAAGAACGAAGCATATTTTTCGAAAGCATTTTTAGCAGAACGCATAAGTGCCTCAGTATCTGTCGGGTCAAGTTTTGCACGTGAATGGGAGGGTATTCTTTTTACTGCTGATAAGATTGTTTCTCCGTTATCAGCCAGGTCAATAATACGAGCTTTGTACAGACCTTTTACAAGAACCTTCATAACATTATCCGGAAGTCTGAGTACCTGTTTTATTTCAGCAACAACACCTATTTTGTACAAATCGGAAATCTTTGGATTATCAACATAAATTTCTTTTTGAGTAATAAGGAATATTTTCCCATTTTCTTCAAGAGCATTTTTTATTGCTTTGATAGACTTTTCACGTGCCACATCGAAGTGCATCACCATGTTTGGAAAGGCAACCATACCTCGCATAGTTACGGTATTAAAGATGTTATCATTTTCATTAATTGTATTATTTTCAGCAATTTGTTTCATAGTTATCACCATCATTCCT
>CAZTUV010000183.1:0-3935 GCA_964616595.1 uncultured Alistipes sp. | reverse complement strand
ATATAAGTATAAAAATGTCAAGGAGGTTTATATTATGAAAGAAAATTGCAGTTAAATAGTCAACTTTATAAGGAGGTGAGGAAAAAAATAGAATATCAGAAATTTTTGCATATTAATAAAGAAGGTGAATTGATAAGATTTGTTATTATTTATTTCGTGAAAATTTCAAAAACTCAAATTAAAGTAAATGAGGAGAAAAATATAATGATAAAAAGAATTTTGGCTTGTGTCAGAGAATATAAAAAAGCCACCATACTTACTTTTTTGTTTATAACGGGAGAAGTCATAATAGAGTGTCTGATTCCATTTATAACGTCAAGACTGATTAATCAAATGAAAGTTGATATTGAAATGAAATCGCTTATTTCCATTGGAGTTGCTCTTGTGGCGATGGCAATAGTTTCCTTGAGTTTCGGAGGGTTAGCTGGATATACAAGTGCTAAGGCATCGGCGGGATTAGCAAAAAATTTACGTAATGATATATTCAGTCATATTCAGGAATTTTCTTTTAAAAATATTGATAAGTTTTCATCAACATCTCTGGTAACAAGATTAACTACCGATGTTACCAATGTACAAATGGCATATATGATGTCAATACGTACTGCCGTCCGTTCGCCATTAATGTTTATTTTTTCTATTATTATGGCATTTGTCATAGGTGGAAAACTTGCCACTGTTTTTATAATAATTGTTCCTGTTTTAATTTTTGGGCTTCTTATTATAGCCAAAACAGCTATGCCTGCTTTTCAGCGTGTTTTCAAGAAGTATGATAATCTGAACGAATCTGTTGAAGAAAATGTTCGTGCCATGCGTGTAGTAAAAGGTTTTTCACGTGAGGAATATGAAAAGGAGAAATTTAATAAAGCTGCCTCAGATATTTGTACTGATTTTACCAAAGCAGAACGTATTGTTGCATTTAATCAGCCATTGATGCAGGTCTGCCTTTATTTTACCATGGTTTTTGTTTTGTTTGTAGGGTCAAAGATGATTATTTCAAGCTGTGGATTAGACCTTGATGTAGGGCATATTTCCGCAATGCTTACTTATGGTATGCAAATATTAATGTCACTTATGATGCTGTCAATGGTTTATGTTATGATTACCATGTCAGTAGAGTCAATGCATCGTATTGATGAGGTTCTTATGGAAACATCAACATTGAAAAGTCCTGAAAATCCTTCATTTGAAGTTAAAGACGGTTCAATTGACTTTAATGATGTCAGCTTTAAATATTCAGAAAAAGCCAAGAAATTTGCGTTATCGAATGTAAATATACATATTGAATCCGGAATGACAGTCGGAATTATTGGTGGTACAGGTACAAGTAAATCATCTTTTGTACAGCTTATTCCTCGTTTGTATGATGTGAGTCAAGGTTCAGTATTGGTTGGCGGACTGGACGTTAAAGCTTATGACCTAGTAACATTACGTGATAATGTGGCAATGGTATTGCAAAAAAATATGCTCTTTTCCGGAACTATTAAAGAAAATCTGCGTTGGGGCAACGAAAATGCTACAGATGAACAATTATATGAGGCTTGCAAATTGGCACAGGCTGATGAATTTGTTACAGCTTTTCCGAACGGATACGATACATATATAGAACAAGGCGGTACGAATGTTTCTGGTGGACAAAAGCAACGTCTTTGTATTGCCAGAGCTTTATTAAAAAAACCAAAGATTCTTATACTTGATGATTCAACAAGTGCGGTAGATACAAAGACAGATGCACTTATCCGTAAAGGTTTCAAAGAGTTTATACCTGAAACAACAAAAATTATTATTGCTCAACGTATTTCTTCTATACAAGATGCAGATATGATTATTGTTATGGACGGTGGAAAGCTGTCTGCTGTTGGTACACATGAAGAATTGCTTGAATCCAGTGAAATATATAGCGAAATATATTTACAGCAAACAAATGGGAGAAATGAAAAATGAAAAAAATAGAAAAAAAACAAAACGTTCTTTTCCGTGTTATTTCAAAGTTAATAAAAGCGTATCCGGTTTTAGTTCCTGTTACCATTGTTTGTATTGCTATTTGTGCAGTAGTATCAGCTGTTCCGGCGATTTTTCAACAACAAGTAATTGCCGACATTGAAACCTGGGTTGCTACTGGAGATTGGGAATCTGCTTCAAAGGTAATTATTCCAAAAATCATCATTCTTATAGTATTATATATTTTATCGCTTGTATCCATCATATCATATACTCAACTTATGGCGTATATTTCACAGGGATTTCTCCATAAACTTCGTTGCGAAATGTTCAACAAAATGCAGAACCTTCCGATTAGTTTCTTTGATTCCAATAAATATGGTGATATTATGAGTCATTATACAAATGACATTGATACACTTCGTCAATTGATATCACAAGCATTGCCCACTTTATTACAGGCAACTATTTTATTATTATGCGTTTTGTGTATTATGTTGTATTATAGTTTGTGGTTGACATTGGTTGTTATATTGGGTGCAGTGGCGATGCTGACTGTAACCAGAAAAGTAGGAAATGGTTCAGCTAAGTTTTTTATTCGCCAACAGAAATCGTTAGGCAAAGCTGAGGGTTTTATTCAGGAAATGATGAATGGTCAAAAGGTCATTAAAGTATTTAATCATGAAAATCAATGTTGTGAAGATTTTAAAAAAATCAATGAAGAATTATTTGAAGATAACTTCAAAGCGAATGCTTATGCTAACGTTCTTGTCCCGATAATTCAGAATATTGGTAATATATTATATGTATTGGTAGCGATTATAGGCGGAATCATTTTCTTGGCAAAAGTTCCGAATATCGGAGTATCAACCCTGATAGCCGGTTCGGTTGGTGCTTTAACTATTGATGTTGTTATTCCTTTTTTGAATATGTCAAAGCAGTTTACCGGAAATGTTAATCAAGTTGCACAACAAATCAATTCAATAGCAATGGCTGCGGCTGGTGCAGAAAGAATATTTGCATTAATAGACCAGAAGCCTGAAGAAGATAATGGTTATGTTACACTTGCCAACGTTAACATAGATGATAACGGTAATATAACAGAAAGTCCTGTTCATACAGGAAAGTGGGCATGGAGACACCCTCATCATGATGGTTCTCTTACATATACTGAACTTAAAGGCGATATTCGTATGGTAGATGTTGACTTTTTTTATAAACCAGATAAACAGATACTTTATAATGTAAGCGTTTATGCAGAGCCAGGTCAGAAAGTTGCTTTTGTCGGTTCTACCGGAGCAGGAAAAACAACTATTACAAATTTATTTAATCGTTTTTATGATATAGAGGACGGAAAGATTCGATATGACGGAATAAATATCAATAAAATCAAGAAAAGCGACCTTCGCCGTTCACTTGGACTTGTTTTACAGGAAACAAATTTATTTACAGGAACTGTAATGGACAATATTCGTTATGGTAAGCTTGATGCAAGTGATGATGAATGTGTTGAGGCAGCTAAATTGGTTGGTGCTGACGATTTTATTACACGTTTACCAGAGGGATATAATACTCTTTTACTTTATAATGGAGAAAATCTTTCTCAGGGTCAACGACAAATGATTGCAATTGCAAGAGCTGCTGTTGCCGACCCTCCTGTTATGATTCTTGATGAGGCTACTTCTTCAATTGATACAAGAACAGAACAGATTGTTCAGCATGGTATGGATAAATTAATGGAAGGACGTACTACTTTTGTAATTGCTCATAGGCTTTCAACGGTTCAAAACTCAGATGTTATTATGGTACTTGACCATGGCCGAATTATTGAACGTGGCAATCATGATAGGCTGATTTCCGAAAAAGGTACATATTATCAACTTTATACAGGTTCATTTGAACTTGAATGATATAAAAAAACGTTCCCCGAATGTATCAGGGAACGTTTCAGCCTGTCCAAAAACCCCGATATCAGATTTGACATCGGGGTTAAA
>CAZTUV010000182.1:0-3988 GCA_964616595.1 uncultured Alistipes sp. | reverse complement strand
TTTTTTTATCTTGACAAATCACATTTAATATGATAAAATGAATTAAGTAATGTGACACTACTGTCTTATGTAATTGATGGGCTGTCCGTTTTAAATAGTATCTGAAAGAGGTGACAATCGTGAAAGAAGGAATCCATCCTAATTTTGTAAAGACCACAATTACTTGCCACTGCGGTAATGTAATTGAAACTATGTCCACAAAAGAAAATATAAAGGTTGAAATTTGTTCCAAGTGCCACCCGTTCTATACCGGCAAGCAGAAGCTCGTTGATACAGGCGGACGTGTTGACAGATTTAAGAAGCGTTTCAATATGGACAAGTAATTATACAGCCGGTCTACAGACCGGCTTTTTGCGTATAAAAAAGGAACAACCCTCTATGAACTATTTTACTATATCCAATATTGCCAAAGCGTCGTTTGTTGAAAAACGCTCGGAATTTATATGTCGCCTTGCTCCGGTAAAAACAAATGAAGAAGCTATAAATTTTATTAATACTGTTCGTGCTGATAACCGCAAGGCTAAACATAATGTTTATGCTTACATTCTAAGAAATGACAACATTTCCCGATACTCCGATGACGGAGAACCACAAGGTACTGCCGGAATGCCTGTATTAGATGTTCTGCAAAAAAAGGAACTTACCGATGTCTGTGCAGTGGTTACACGATATTTCGGTGGAATCCTTCTTGGCGGAGGAGGTCTTGTAAGAGCATATTCCCATGCCGTTTCCCTTGCTTGCGATTCTGCCAATATTATGAATATGAGTTTATGTCATCGTCTTAAAATCAAAACTGATTACACCCTATATGGCAAAATCTCGTATATATTACCAGATTTTTCTACTATTACCGTAAACTCTGATTTCGGAACTGATATTATACTGGAAATTCTGGTACTTACAGAAAAACTTAATCCACTTATTAAAAATCTTACAGAAATTACCAAAGGAGCTATCTCTATACAAGACTGCGGTGAATTATATGAAAATTTCTCATCAGTTAAATAAATATACTTTCACCAAAGTTTTTATGCGTAAACCGTAAAAGTAACGGAGGTGCTTTTTATGCCACAAAATGAATTTATAGAAGAAATCCACCGTGCAAATCCTATCGAAACTGTAATGAGTTCGTATATACAATTAAAAAAACGTGGCAGAAATTATCTTTGTTCATGTCCCTTCCATTCAGAGAAAACTCCATCATGTACGGTTTTTCCGGATACACAGACGTTCTACTGTTTCGGCTGTGGGGCTGGCGGAGATGTAATAACCTTTATAATGAAAATCGAAAACCTTGATTTCATGGAAGCACTAAAATTACTCGCTCAACGTTCAGGATTGGAAATGCCATCTTATTCCAGTAACTCCCAAAATTCACAATTACGCACTAAAATATATGAAATAAATAGAATTTCTGCTAACTTTTTTTACAACAATCTTATAACAAGCTCTGATAAATCTGGTTTGTTATATTTTATGCAAAGGAAAATTTCTCCTCAAATTATAAAAAAATATGGATTGGGATACGCTCCGGACAGCTGGGATAATCTTGTTAAATACCTTAATTCCAAAGGATACTCCGATGATGAAATTTCCAGTGCCTGGCTCGGCGGTCGCTCACAAAAAAATGGAACTATGTTTGATATGTTCCGGAAAAGAGTAATATTCCCAATAATAGATTTGAGAAAAAATGTAATTGGATTCGGTGGACGTGTCCTTGATGACAGTAAACCAAAATACCTTAATACCGCTAAAACTTTGGTATTCGACAAGGGCTCTAATCTTTTCTCACTTAATTTTGCTAAAAACAACCAAAATAACAAAATTATACTCTGTGAAGGATATATGGACGTTATAGCATTGCATCAGGCAGGCTTTGAAAACGCTGTTGCAACCCTCGGTACTGCCATCACTCCAGAACAGGCACGAATAATAAGCCATTATGCTGAAGAAGTAATAATCGCTTATGACAGCGATAACGCAGGACAAAAGGCTACTCAAAAAGCTATTAATCATTTTTCTGATGTGGGTATACGTACAACAATTTTACGTATGGAAGGTGCTAAAGACCCTGATGAATTTATAAAAAAATTCGGTCGTGACCGCTTTAGAATGTTACTCGACAAATCATATGACGCAAACGACTTTATGCTTGATAAATGCGAAAACGGTCTCGACCTTGATACAGAATCCGGCAAAATAGAACTCCTAAAACGCACATCATCAATAATTGCTGGTATGGACTCCCCTCTCGAACGTGAAATATATATTTCCCGAACTTCCAAAAAATGCAATATATCATCTGATGTCCTTAGAAATCATATAAACAATATCCTTAACAACTCAAAGCGTCAAACCCAAAAAAATACATGGCATTCAATAAAATCATCAGTTATCAAAACAAATAATACTGCAAATCCGGAAAATGTTAAAATTTCACGTGCTGAAGAAAATATAATATGTTTTCTTATAAAACAGCCAGAGGAATATCAAAGTATCAACAAAATAATACCACCCGAAAAGTTTATTACTCCATTCAATAAAAGAGTATATACAACTATTCTTGACTATATTGAAAATAATAATACATTCTCTATTTCAATGCTTACAGAAAGCTTTACAGCAGACGAAATGGGAATAATTTCCGGAATTAACGCCCGAAATCATGATACTGAAATAAATATTCAAGTTGTTATGGAATGTGCAGAAGTACTTAAAAATTATACTTTGATAAAAAATACTGACGATATAAGTACCGATTACTTACAAAAACTCTTTGAATCGAAAAAATAAACATTTAACTTGAATAAATTTTTCTTTTAGTCAACTCTATGGGTTATCATGCCGTTAATTTCACCAAAAAACAGGAGGTATTTTTATGGAAAACAAAAAAACTACCATTGATGCTCTTATGGAAAAGGGCAAAACTACAGGCAAACTTACAACTAAGGAAATCACAGACGCTCTTGAAGAACTTGATTTTGACGTTGACCAACTTAATACTTTCTATGACACATGCGAAAACCTCAATATCGAAATCGTAGAGGATATGAACATTGATTCCGATATGAAAATAGGTATGGACTCTGTTATTACAGATGACCTTGAAATGGCTCTTTCTACTGAAGGCATAGCTATCGATGACCCTGTAAAAATTTATCTTAAAGAAATCGGACGTGTTCCCCTCCTCACAACTGAAGAAGAAATAGAACTCGCTCAACGTATGAATAAGGGCGATACTTATGCTAAAAAACGTCTTTCTGAAGCTAATCTGCGTCTTGTAGTTTCTATTGCAAAAAAATACGTCGGCAGAGGTATGCAATTCCTCGACCTTATACAGGAAGGAAATCTTGGTCTTATAAAAGCTGTTGAAAAATTCGACTATACAAAAGGTTTTAAATTTTCAACATATGCTACATGGTGGATTAGACAAGCTATTACACGTGCAATCGCTGACCAGGCAAGAACCATCAGAATCCCTGTTCACATGGTTGAAACTATAACAAAAGTAAAAAAAGTTTCAAGTCAACTCCTGCATGAAAACGGTCACGACCCATCTGCTGAGGAAATAGCAGAAAGACTTAATATGCCAGTAGATAAAGTTCGTGAAATTATGCGTGTTGCACAAGACCCGGTTTCACTTGAAACACCAATAGGTGAAGAAGAAGATAGCCATCTTGGCGACTTTATCCCTGATGATGACGCTCCTGCTCCTGCTGAAGCTGCATCGCATACCCTCCTTAAAGAACAACTTAATGAAGTTCTTTCAACTCTCACTGACCGTGAAGCAAAAGTATTAAAACTTCGTTTCGGTCTTGAGGACGGAAAATCACGCACTCTTGAAGAAGTTGGTCAACGCTTTGATGTAACACGTGAACGTATAAGACAAATTGAAGCTAAAGCCCTCCGTAAACTCCGTCACCCAAGCAGAAGTAAAAAAGTCAAGGATTTTCTTGACTAATAACCTACATAAAAAGCCGTTCTGTAA
>CAZTUV010000181.1:0-3996 GCA_964616595.1 uncultured Alistipes sp. | reverse complement strand
CATATTATATAAAAAAAGTCCAGATTTATACTAGACCTTTTTCAACAGACTGAAGCACCTTACAGAAATGTGAGGTGCTTTTTTGTTATAGATTTTTCACAAAATATGTTGCAAACAAAATAAAAATGTGGTATAATATAAAATAATCACATAACAAGAAAGGAATTTGCGAAAAATGGAAGATTTACAGACATTAACGCAACAGCGAGATGAACTTCTTGCAAAAATCCGTGAAATAGAATCCTCGTGTGAGGGAATTGAAAACGAAAACAATGCTCAGCGGGTACAGGAATTGAATCTGGAACACGCACAGCTTTCTGCACAGAAACAGGAACTTTCTGCAAAGCTGTCAGCAATGGAAAGCCGTCTATCTGCAATCAGTTTAGAGATTGCAAAGTTGTCGGGAACAGGCATTGACAGAATTCTTGAAGCAATCAAAAACCAAAGATGGTATTTCTTCAAGAATAAAACAAAATTAATGTTTGACAAAAATACAGGATTACTATTTCCAAACTTGACATACTATAACATAGGCTGTGGTGGAATATGGTCAAAGTGTACAGGTAGATATGGCAGTAATCCGAATCTTGATTTTATAAATACTTTAATCATTGATGAAATTGACAAATGGGAACTAACTACTTCAAATGATATAAAAAATATATTAAATGACAATTTATTTCCATTTTATCATAATTTTTCAAATAATCGCTGTATAATGACAAATTACAATTCAAACAGTTATTATATATATAGTATTCGTGTTTCAGATGGAGAAAATAATCGTTGCTTGGCTATTGATAGAGACTCAAATGCGGAATTTTCTTTTGGAAATTGGGAGTGTGGTATACTTCCAAAATCAACAGTTTTAATTAATAACTCTGATTATGTACATAATATTTTTAATGGTAACCCAAACTACACAGAAAAAGAACGCTTACAATTCACCCTTGATTTGTTCGTTCAAAATGACTTATGGCCGATTTTTGACGACGAAGAAATCTCAGAACTTTACAAGAAGATTTACTATGAAAAGCCACGTCTGTTGAAACAGTTACAGGAATTACAGACAGAAATCGAAAGTCTGCAAACCGTCGTTTTGTTGTCTTCTACATTCGATTATACTGCTCTGCTTGCAAAGTATGATGTCAAAGCAATTGACAACTCAATCATCAAGTATTATCAGGCGGTTCAGCAGTGGACAGATGAACTACTTGAAAAGCTGGATTACTACGAAAAGGAAAAAGATGATGTCATCAGAGATTTTAATGTGATTGGTCTGAAACTGGGCAAAAAATATGAAAGCAACGATTTGCTTACAGCGGAAGAAAATGCACTTTTATGTGAACGTCAGCGTTATTTTGCAAGTCGTTTTTCGCTTGGAATGACCAGCGTCAAGTCAAAGATTCTTGCTGTCAAGCATCAGGCGGAAGAACTGGAGTATCGCATTGATGAAATCGACAATGGGGAAGATGCAATCCATCAGCTTGCTTTGCTGGAAAAGGAAGAACGTGCAAGTTTCGGATTTATTGCTGAGAATACCGCTAAGATTATCCGTAATGCTCTGAAAAAGATTGAATACTTTGAGGCAAATCATCAGTATGTTGTTTGGGCAATTAATGCCTGGGAAGAATGGACAGAAAAATACAAGGTATTCAAAACTACATATCAGGAAGAAATGAAAAGTTCCTGCGAAGGGGACAGTATTGAAGAAGAAGTATGGCGGAAATGGTATGCTGACTGGCAGTCCCTGCGTTTTAAGATAGAGCAGAAAGTACAGCCGATTATTGAAAAGGAATTGCATCAGCGTATTGAAATGATCGAGGAAGATGAAATCTCCGTTGCACAGCAGATCATTGCAGAACTTGCTGTCTATAGAGATTCGGTCGATACATTCTATCGGGAAGAACGCAAGGGTATTTATCAGAATTTCGTATTTCAGCCGAACGGTGATGTACAGGATAAGCTTGAAACTGAAAGCAGGCTTTATAAACTTACAGCAGAGTTTCAGAGTGCCTTGCAGAGTATTATTTTCAATTGTGCAAAAGCAGAAGACAGAATATTTATTCTTAACTGGGCAAACAGTCTGCTTGATATTCAGATCGATGATGTGCTTTCGATTATTTCCGACCACGATCTTGACAAGATTTCAGATACAATTCTTACTGAATTTTCTGAATTGAAAAAGAAAAATTATGAGATCTATCTTGCTGATGCGAAGTCCTATGGCGAGGAGCAGGCAAGAAGAGATAAGCAGTTCAATTCGTTGTTATTTAAGATGAGGAAGGGACTTTCTTCTAAATAAGGAAAATGATATATGATAAATAACAATAATATTATTTCTGATCCACCTATCATTGATGTAACAGATTACATTGAAATCAAAGAAAACTGGGTACAGAAACAACCACAAAAAGGTGATCATATCAGAGTGATGCGTATTGGTGGGTTATATGCCCACCATGGCATATATGTTTCTGATGATGAAGTGATTCATTTCACAGGAAAAGACAACGATAGTGTTTTGGATTGGTCAAAATGCGAAGTTATCAAAACAGACCTTGCAACATTTTTAAAAGGCGGAACGGTTGAAGTCAAGGAATATACAGATGAAGAATTTCAGGATTTATATTCACCGGAACAGATTGTCATATACGCACGTTCGTGTATTGGCGATAAGGGTTATCATCTTGCATTTAACAATTGTGAACATTTTGCAAATGTATGTACTTTAGGAAGATTCCGCAGTCAGCAGGTAGAAAGAGTATTATTAGGCAAGATACCAAATCAGGAGGAAAATAAAAATATGGGTTTATTTAGTAAAGTCGGAGGTTTTATTAAAGGTTTGTTTGGTGGTGGTTCATCAGGTGGAGGAAGCCGTTCAACAACTACATATGAACCAGATAAAGTGAAAGTTGCCGAAATTGAAAGAGATACGAAAATTCAGCTTGCCAATATGGAGACTGAACGAATTGAAATTATGAAGCAGGCAAGAATTGATATTCTTGAGTATGAAACGCAGTGTCAGGTTGCTTTGGAACAAGCAAAAGCACAGGGTCTTGGTGTAATGGCTCAGATGATCATCAATATGCAGGATAAACTGAATGAAGTTGCAGAAAAACGTTTGCAGATTATAGAAAAAGGTTCTATTCAAATAGTCAAGGAAATAGAAAGCTTTTATGATGAAATCGGCGATAAAATTCAGGCAGATAATGATAAATACAACAGAGAAAAACTTCCTGCTTTACTTGATATTTTGAATCAGTATGAGCTTGGAACGGCAGCATTTGAAATTTATTCTCAACAAATACAAGATGATAGAAAAATACAGCAGCAACATTACATGAAACAGATAGAAGCAGTATCAGAACGTCAGAATATGGTGATTTCAGGTTTCATTTCAAGCAAAGAAAAGATTATTGAACAAACAGGACAAATTACGCAGGGAATGCTTGACTCTGTACAAGCACAGGTTCTTCAGCTTAATGCAGATGTTCAAAACAACATGGCACTCCCGAATAATGAAGAAGAAAAACTTGCCTTGCCAAGTAAATCTTAATAGGCAAAAATCTAATAGTAAAGGTCAATTATCTTGTCGAAAGACGAGATTTGGATATATTCCCATAAACAGTTCAAATAAAAAATTGCTGTTGATATGTTCCCGTAAACGAGTATTATGTAAAAACGCTGAAATGGCATTCATTCTGTCCTCTCGTGGCACGTGGAGTGCGTAGTATTGATGTCAAGGGAACAGAAATGACGAGTTGAAAATCGCCGTAAAATCGAGGCTTTTAGTTATTAGATGATTTTGTGACATTCAAATTACAGCATAAGTATATGTACGTGGAAACAAATCTATAAGTTATATGCATACACTGGATTTGTTTCCATGGACGAAGTTTTCAACAGGGTTGAAAACTTGATTTTGATGTCATGTTATTAGAATTGCACACTCTGATTTGTAGTGTACAGATTGGATAACATAAAAATAACCCC
>CAZTUV010000180.1:0-4006 GCA_964616595.1 uncultured Alistipes sp. | reverse complement strand
GCATAATCTTTCTGAAAATTATCAATCATAAATAGTTGAATAAATATTTTGTAAAATTATATAGTTAAAAAAATATTGACATTTTTTTGAAATTATGGTATACTATATGTAGTAAATAATCACATAAAGAAAGCTGTTGCTTTTATGGCTGGAATTATGACTACTATACTGCAATTTTATAAACAGAATACAAATTTAACTAATTGAGGGAGGACGTATTTATGAATAAGCGTTTAAAAAGAATGATAGCTAGTCTTTCAGCTATGATGATGTGTGCAGTTTCATTTACTTCTGTTAATAGTAATGCATATTGGTTTTATACCGACGAAGAAAATTATTTACAAGAAGTAGAATCCTGTAATTCTGCTTCTACTTTAGAAAATCGTTCAGACCTCTGTGAACGTTTTACAAAATTAATAATACCAATTTCTGAAGATTCCAACAGAAGTAGGGATACCTCTGAAAAAGAAGTAAAAAACATATGGATTACTAAAGAGCCAGGATTAGGATATGGTCCTCTGACACCAAGTTATAAAATAGATGTACTTCTTTATCAATCAATGTATGTATATATAGATATATCGGAAATGAAAGATTTGACACCAGAAACTGTAAAACAAGAAATAGAACTGATAACAAATGAATCTAATAAAATTGAATATATTGAAGCAGAATTATATTCCGAAGAGAAATTAGAAGAGGGACAATCACCTGATTCTATTTGTGTTCAAGTTTTTTTCAGCGATGACAACCATAACGAAAATTATAAATTGAGTGCTGATATAGTATCTGCTTTAAAAAAATATAATATTACAAGTAGTAAGTTCTTACCTTCTAGACATTTAATAGAGAGAAGAATACTTTACTTAAAAAAGACTATCAATTTTGGTTTGCTTACAAATGATGAAGTAAATGAAATCAATGAGGATTTTAAAGAACATGGATTTGATGTTCATCTGGATAAACGTGATGATGTAATAGGAGACAATTACTACGTTATATATGATGAATCAAAAGAATGGACATATGAAGAAGCACTTGATATCGCTGTATATTGTGCTGAAACATATGGCAACTATCCAGAAGGCTATTGCGAATGTTCTTTATCTATGACTAAGAATACATCATTAGATTTATTGAACCTTACTGGTGATGTTAACGAAGATAACCAGCTGTCAATGTCAGATGTTGTAGTGTTGATGCAGTCAATAACAAATCCTGATGAATATAGTTTGACAGAACAAGGTACTATTAATGCTGATGTTAATAAAGATGGCAATGTATCAACTATAGATGCACTTTATATACAAGAAATGATTGTTGCAGAATGATTTTGTATTGAAACAAATAGTGATTCAAAGTTTGCACGAAGTTATAAGCAAGTTGCTGTAATTTTGAGTCTGAACTGGTTCAAGACTAATCTATTCGGTACAATAATATATTTATTCTGTTGACAATTGGGAGAATGGAATAATGAACGACTTATTGAGGATATGAGATGAGAAATTTTATTATCTTATCTTTGCCATAATAAGTCGTTCTACTTATGGATATGATTATTTTTACATATGAAAAGCATTTATAACAAAATGAGAATTGTCTGATTAACTTAATCATATCTTAATAAAAACGTTTTAACTAATTTCAGCAAACCCCACTTCTAAATAAAACGAAAGTGGGTGAGTATGTCACCAAACTAAAAATGATATAATATGATGAGTACTCTCTGTTTCTTGTAGTCAGTCAAGAAGTTATAAGTACAAAGTCAAAGGTGCAGACAACTCAATAAATAACCATAGAACACACGTGGTTAGTCCATTGATACTTACATTAGATGTATTTAGTGTGGAACATCTGTTAAATCAGAAGTCCCATCTCTTAGGTGGGAGTATGTCACATTATGTTATAAAGTTCCTGTTAAACTTTTTTAGGAGGTTCAGAATAAAAATATTTATGAATGAGATAAAGAGAGGGTTTGTATCAACTGATTGTGAAAGCTTTGATACTGAAAACTTAAATAGATTAAGATATGCCGGTGAAGAAATATATTTTCTATTAAATAGAAGCTACTCCATAAAAAGTGCTGTTACTTTTGTTGGCAATCATTATCAATTATCAGAACGTCAACGTACAGCACTTTCAAGAATAATATCACCAGAAATAAATATTTTAATAAGAAAATATAAGGAACTTTCTGATGACGATATGTCCGAAAAAACTATACATATAGATGGCTTTAATATAATAATTACACTTGAAACAGCACTTTCTGAGTCAACGATATTCAAATGCATGGACGGTACAATACGTGACCTTGCTGGATTAGGTGGTTCATACAGATTTATTGATAAGACAAATATAGCATTACAGGCGTTATCAGATGCTTTTGAAAACCTGAAAATAAAAAAGGCTGTATTTTATCTTGATAGTCCCGTTTCAAATTCTGGCAGACTTAAACAGAAAATTATTGAAACACTTTCTGGAAAAAGTTTTGAAGTTGAGGCTTTTACAGAAACTAATGTTGACTCTATTCTCGAAAAGAAAGGTTATGTTATTTCGTCAGATGCAATAATACTTGATAAATGTCAGAGCTGGTACAATCTTACAGACTATATTTTGAGAACATCTGATAAACTGAAATATGTAAAACCTATTATTATATTACAAAATTTATATGGAGGGAAAAATGTCAGATAATTTAATACAAATAAGCAAATTTCTTTCACTCATACTACGACATAAGCCACAGGTTATCAGAATAAATCTTGATAAAAACGGTTGGGCTGATATTGATGACCTTATAAATGGCATAAACAAAAATAGTAACTTTTTTATCGATGCTAATATACTTGATGAAATAGTTTACACAGATGAAAAACAACGATATAAATTCAGTGATGATAAGAAAAAAATCCGTGCAAATCAAGGGCATTCAATTAAAGTTGACGTTGAATTAAAAGAATTTCAACCACCTGAATTCTTATGGCATGGAACAGGTGAAAAATACGTTGATAAAATAAGCTCTGAAGGACTTAAACCAAAAAGCAGATTATATGTGCATCTGTCATCAGATATTCAGACAGCTGAAAAAGTTGGCAGTCGTCATGGAAATCCCGTAATATATAAAATAAAATCAGGTGAAATGTATAGGCAGGATTATAAATTTTATCTGTCTGAAAATTTGGTATGGCTTGTAAAATATGTACCAACAGATTTTATGGAGGTTGAAAATGAATCAAACTATAATCAGAACAGCAACTCCGGACGATGCAAAAAGTATCCTTAAAATATATTCTTATTATGTGGAAAATACAGCAATCACATTTGAATACAAAACACCGGAAATTTCAATATTTAAAAAAAGAATTGAAAGCACTTTAAAGAATTATCCATATATAGTTGCTGAAAATAATAATAAAATAATCGGATATGCATATACAGGTGCATTTGTCGGCAGAGAGGCTTATAATCATTCTGCTGAAGTTTCAATTTATGTTGATAAAGATTTAACTAAGTCTGGTACAGGAAAAAAATTATATAATGTTATAGAAAAAATATCTGTTAAACAAAATATTTTCAATCTTAATGCCTGTATAGCTGTACCAGAAACAGATGATGAATTTTTGAATAGAAATAGTATATCATTTCATGAACATATGGGATACAGATTTGTTGGCGAATTTTATAAATGTGGTTATAAGTTCGGGAGGTGGTACAATATGGCATGGCTTGAAAAGATAATTATGAACCATGTTCAAAATCCTGAACCATTCAAAGCTTTTTCAGAGATGGAACAAAATTTTATCTATAAAAATATTTAAACATTCTGTCCAGCTAACTATAAGAATTATAATATACGTATAGAGCGTGTAATTATTAATTTATTTATCAGTTTTAAATTAAATTTTAAGGAATTCTTATAAATTGGTTTGCGACTTTGGGAGTGGACAAAATAAGGCTTTTGTGGTATAATAAAGAAAAACACAAGGAGCTGAAAAGTATGAAA
>CAZTUV010000179.1:0-4006 GCA_964616595.1 uncultured Alistipes sp. | reverse complement strand
ATATAATAAAATAAGATTCAATATAATTGAAATATGGGAGATAATATGATTAATAAAAAAAATAAATATAAACGTAAATTTAAGTTCAACTTCGGCGCATTGCTGATAATATTTGTTTTGTCATTTAGTGCTTGTTTTGCATTGTATCTGACAGCCGCTAACCTGAATGATGATTTTTTTATCGATGAATTTAACGCTGATATAGAAGAAAGTTCTGAAACTTCTGAAGAAATTCAGAAAGAAGTTGAAATAGCTGAACCGGAAGAAAATCAACCTGCTCCTAAAAATCCTGTAACAAATCCTGTACCACAATCTTCAGCTGTTGATTATACATACTTTGAAAATTGCTGTCTTATTACTGATTCAACACTTCTTGAAATGAATAAATATACTCTTTTAACAGATATTATAGGCGACTCTGATTTGAATGCATCAAACTGTCAGACCGCTAAAGTTGAAAGTAATTATGGTGCAGTTACAATATATGACACCCTTAAAATAAAAAAACCTCAGAATGTATATTTTATGCTTGGTAGTGATATAGGAACAAGCACTACTGAAGATATGATTATGAACTATACTAATCTTATAGAAAATCTTACATCTGTTCTGCCAGATATGAATATATATATAATGCAGATTCCTCCTGTGATAAATGATTCCGAAAATGTTACTAATGAACTTATTAATTCATACAATGAACAACTTCTGGCAATGGCTAATTCTTATGGAGTCTATTGTATAGATACAAGCACTATACTTAAATCCGTTGATGGTAACCTTAAAGAAGAATATTGGTCGTCTGAAAATAACAAGTATTCTGAAAGTTTATACAAAACTATTTCTGAATATATTTTGACTCATGTTGCATAAAATACATTGCACATCACTATATCTTGTGGTGTGCGATTATTTTTATTTTTTAAAAGATTAACGCAATACAGCTGAAAAACAATATTTTGAAAAAGATGAATCGAGAAACATTTACATAAAACTTCTTTAAATCAGACTTTATATTGTCATTTCTCACAATTGACAACTGCCGGAATTTGGATTATACTAATATATGCACACGTCAATCGGGATACAATATATTGTAGTTGGAGGTATATAAAATGATAATTCATATTATGAAAAGAGACGGAAGAAAAGTCCCTTTTAATATTGAAAAAATAGCTAATGCAATCTTCAGAGCTGCTCAGTCATGCGGTGGAACTGATTTCAATACAGCAATGGAAGTCGCTGTGGAAGTATGCAAATTGTATGAAAAAGAAAATCCAAAAAAAGTTCCAACTGTTGAGGAAATTCAAGACCTCGTCGAAAAAGTTCTTATCGAAAAAGGTCATGCCAAAACAGCTAAGGCATATATACTCTATCGTTACGAACGAACACGTTCACGTGAAATGAAAACCAACCTTATGTGCGTTCTTAATGAACTGACTTTCAGTTCGGCAAAGGAAAGCGATATAAAACGTGAAAACGCTAATATCGATGGCGATACCGCTATGGGTACAATGTTAAAATATGGTTCGGTTTCGGCTAAGGAATACTATGGAATGTATGTCCTTGACCCAAAACATTCCAAGGCTCACCGTAATGGCGATATACATATACATGACCTTGATTTTTATACACTTACAACAACTTGCACTCAAATAGATTTGAAAAAACTCTTTACTAATGGTTTTTCAACCGGTCACGGCTTCCTTAGAGAACCTAATGATATTTCAAGCTATTCTGCACTCGCCTGCATAGCTATACAGTCAAACCAAAACGACCAGCACGGCGGACAAAGTGTACCAACATTTGATTACGCAATGTCTGACGGCGTGAAAAAAACTTATGCATCAAGATATGTACAAAACATTGCAAGAGCATTGTCACTTATAGGTGAAGTGGAAAACGAATTTGAAATCGCAGGAAACATAAAGAAAGAGATATCTGAAAAATATAATCTTATACCTAATCTCGCAAATGATAATGGCTATCAGGAAAAAGAATATGAACTCCTTGTTCAGTATACTGATGATGAAACAGCTGAGAAAATTCAAAAATTTGCCGTGAAAAACGCCGTGAAGGAAACAGACCGTGCAACATATCAGGCTATGGAAGCTCTCATTCATAATCTTAATACCATGAACAGCCGTGCAGGAGCTCAGACACCTTTCAGTTCAATAAACTATGGTACGGATACATCTCCTGAAGGCAGAATGGTTATAAAAAATGTTCTTCTTGCTCAGGAAGCCGGTCTTGGTAATGGTGAAACACCTATTTTCCCAATACATATATTTAAAATAAAAGAAGGTATAAACTATAACCCTACTGACCCCAACTATGACCTCTTTAAACTTGCCTGCCGTGTTTCTGCAAAACGTCTTTTCCCGAACTTCTCATTTATTGATGCACCTTTCAATCTTCAATACTATAAAGAAGGAAATCCTGATACCGAAATAGCATACATGGGCTGTCGTACAAGAGTTATAGGAAACAATTATGACCCGTCAAGAGAAATCGTTACCGGAAGAGGTAATCTTAGCTTTACTTCAATTAACCTTCCACGTCTTGCTATCAAAGCAGACCATAATGTCGGAGCTTTCTTTGATATGCTTGACGATATGATGGATTTGACTATCGACCAACTTATGCATCGCTTTAAAATTCAATGCCAGAAAAAAGTACGTAATTTTCCATTCCTTATGGGGCAGGGAATATGGATTGATTCAGATAAACTTTCATCAGATGACAGCATAGAAGAAGTCCTTAAACATGGTACATTATCCGTCGGATTTATCGGACTTGCAGAAACACTTAAAGCCCTTATCGGAAAACATCATGGAGAAAGTGAAGAAGCACGTGAACTTGGTCTTGAAATCGTAACAGCTATGAGAAAAAGATTAGATGAAGAAGCTAAAAGAACAGGCCTTAATTTCTCGTTGCTTGCAACACCCGCTGAAGGACTTTCCGGACGATTTGTACGCATGGACGCTAAAAAATACGGAATTATCGAAGGCGTTACAGACAGAGAATATTATACAAATTCTTTCCATGTGCCTGTTTACTATCCAATTAGTGCATTTGAAAAAATTAACATTGAAGCTCCTTACCACGAACTTACTAATGCAGGTCATATAAGCTACATCGAACTCGATGGCGACCCACTTGAAAATCTTAATGCTTTTGAAAAAATCGTACGTTGTATGAAAGAATCTGGTATAGGTTATGGTGCAATCAATCATCCGGTTGACCGTGACCCTTGCTGTGGATATACAGGTATTATTGGCGAAACTTGCCCGTGCTGCGGAAGAAAGGAAGATTCTGACAACATTGCTTTCGATAGAATACGCCGTATTACTGGATATCTTGTTGGAACTCTTGACCGTTTTAATAACGGTAAACGTGCAGAAGAACACGATAGGGTAAAACATAATGTCTGATTTGAGAATTGCTGGTACTGTTAACGATTCAATTGTTGACGGAGATGGAATAAGATTCACTATATTTACACAGGGCTGTCCGCATCATTGCGAAGGTTGTCATAATCCTCAGACTCATGATTTCAATGGAGGAAAAATAATCAGCACTGATGAAATTCTAAAAAAAATAAAACAAAACCCTTTATTAGACGGAGTAACTTTCAGTGGCGGTGAACCATTCTGTCAGGCACATGAGCTTGCCTTATTAGGAAAACAAATAAAATCACTTGGGCTTAATCTTACAGTCTATACAGGTTATACTTTTGAAAAACTCTATTCAGAACGTGAAAACAATTGCTGGGGTGAACTCCTTTATGTTACTGATATTTTGATTGATGGACCATTTATAATGAACCTTAAAAATTGGAATATAAAATTTCGTGGAAGTTCAAATCAACGATATATCGATTGCCAAAAAAGCCTTGAGATTGGTAAGGCAATAGAAATTGAACCATAAAAAAGAACCAGTATTATGCTGGTTCTCAGCCTGTCCAAAAACCCCGATATCAGATTTGACATCGGGGTTAAAAATT
>CAZTUV010000178.1:0-4007 GCA_964616595.1 uncultured Alistipes sp. | reverse complement strand
ACAATAATTAGTAATTATTTCATGTTCTTCCGGCAACATTCTGAAATATAATTTTTTATAATATACCTTTGCATTCTGATAACGAGTTTTCTTTTTATTGTTCATTTTTTCTCAGTATTGGTGATTATTTCTTCTCTTGCGAATCTGCTTCTTACATTTGACGGTAATGATTTTTTTATATTTTCAATCATTCTGTCATCAGGAGCAAATATAAGTCTTGTAAGCCCATAATCTTCATGTTGAAAATCTGCATAATATTCATGTGACGCTATATTATCCGAACTTATTACAACCGTCATATCATCAGATTCATCGAGGTCTTGTGAATATTTTCCAAAAGCTGTGAATTTTCTGACTTCAACACTTATAAGGGATTTACGTTTTTTCTTAGCTATAATTTTATCTATATCAAGTTCGCCATTTGTCAAAGTATATTCATATTCAACATACGAAGACTGCATTAATGCAAATGTGCCATACCCAACTAAAACCGCCAGTAAAAATCCCAGAAGGGAAAGCATTGTACTGCCAGGCATCAGTATTCCAAATGCAACAAATATAAGTGTGCCTGTTATTCCGAATACCAATGTAAGAGTACGTTTAGTTTTTTCAGCTGTTGTCAGATTTTTTTTAACAAGTTGCTCTGCAAAATTATCCATAATTCATGTCTCCTTTTTACTTTTTAATTTTTTATTTTCTCTGAGATTACGAAAAAACAGTGATAAAATATCAGCACATTTATTTTCCATAATTCCGCCTGTTACTTCCGGACGATAATTATATGGCAGTTCAAATATTTTTTGAACAGATACTGCTGAACCACTCTTAATATCGTATGCTCCGAATATAACATCATCTATACGAGAATTTATTATAGCACCACAACACATTGGACAAGGTTCAAGCGTAATGTAAATTGCACAATCCGGAAGTCTCCAGCCACCAAGAGTATTGCAAGCCATATTTATAGCAATTATTTCTGCGTGAGCAAGGGCATTTTTATGATTTTCACGCATATTGCGACCTTCTCCTATAATTTCACCCGTACTTTTTTTCACGACCACTGCTCCTACCGGAACTTCACCTTCACTGGCTGAAATTTCAGCGAGTTCAATAGCTCTCTTCATATATTTTTCCATATCATATTCCTTTTAATAGATTATTTTTATAATTGAAGCCATTATACATATTATTGATATTGCTGTGAACGGAAACGACTCAAAAGAATATATCAGTCTTTCTTTCAAAGATATTTCAGACGTATATTTTGCAAAATACTTTCTTTTGTGATTTCTTTGAATTATGTTGGTCATAGTAATTGTAACTATACCTGCAACAAATATTGCTATCATGGTAAAATTTCTTATAAAAAACATATTTTCAGAATTACTTGCCTCAATTATAACAATAGTAAGTTGATACATCTTGAAAACAATACTTACTGCAAATGAAGTAAATATTGAACCGCTTTTCAACATACCAACAGATGAAATAATTGAAATAACAAACATTACCATCATATCGTAAAAATTCTGAGTAAGAAGTGCTGCAACAACAGAAGTCACTATAATTGCAAATATATCACCAAACTGCCTTAAAGCAGAAAAAACAGCACCTCTGAAAAGTATTTCACTGGATATCGACAGAATAATAACATCGAATACAGTATAGATAATGTATTCAGTTTGTCCCCATACAGACACATCAGTACTTATACTTTTAAAATAAGAATATATTTCTTTGGCACTGCTTGAATATGCGTCTGGAATATTAATTACAGTACATATAACAAGCGATATGGCAATTGAACTGATTAATTCAATTGGGTGATTCATTGTACTCATAAATTCCACTTTAAAAGGCATTTTAAGTTTATAATGAAGGTAAAATACAGGAACATATATTTTTATAAGTGTTATTATAATCATAACTGTAACTACCTGAAAACTGCCTCCATAATAAGACATACCAAAAAACTTTGTATGTATATCAACTTCCATGATATCAAGGATATATATAATTATTTTTCCAATAATATTATCAATAGCAACCCATAAAAGCATAGCTGTTCCCAATATAAAAAAAATCCTGTTTATTATTTCATATTCTGACGCCATAAAAGAATCATTGATAAATCCCTTGCCTTCTATAAAAAGGCTTTCATTTTTATTTGCTGAAAAATTAAAGGCAAATGGATTATCTTTATTTTTTCTCCATTTTATGAAACTATCATTATAATTATCATTTTGAGTTGAATAGTCAAATTCATCAACAACATCTATAATATTTTTGTGAGTAGCATTTTTAATATCCATATAAAATCCCCCCAAAAAGTATTGTGGTATATTTTATCATAAACTTATACAGTTAATGTTATTGTTTTTATTGTATTATCCTAATATTTTGTTAATCGGTATTTATTTTTACTAATATATAGTTTTCAATGTATACCCAAAAGTTTATGAGCATTTTTAAAGAAGATTTTTTCTTTATCCTGATATGATAAAGACAGATTATTTATAAGATTAATCTCATTTTCAGGATTATCCCATGGGCAATCGCTTCCGAAAAGTATTTTATCCGTTCCATGTTTTTTAATAATACGTTCAGCTTGACATTCACTTATTCCCATGCTTGCAACAACACTCATATCAAGCCATAAATTATCGAATTTTCCGGCAAGATACTTTTCAACATCATTCCATAGATTTATTCCGCCAAGATGAGCAACTACAAAATTAAGTTCAGGAACTTTTTTAACAGCACATGCCATACGATATGGAGTACATCGTATATCAGATTCACCAAAAGGGTCCCAGCCACCATGGAATACAGCTATAAGACCACATTCTGCAATTTTTTTATATATTGGAAACATTCTTTCTTCATCAGGACAAAAACGCTGATATTCAGAATGAAACTTAACCCCATATAATCCAAGAGATTTTATACGTTCTATTTCTTCAAACACATCGTGGGCATCTGGATGAATTGAACCGCAGGCATATAAACCATTACCCATAACTTCAGATGCCCAATTATTTATTGTTATTTGTTGTGAAGGCTTAGTAGCTACTGGAAGTAACAAAAATTCATTAATGTTGTATTTCTTCATAATTTCACGAAGTCCATGTATAGTACCATTGGTTTCAGGTATTTTATTGCTTGTTTTACAGAGAGAAGATACTGCACGTTCAGCAAGATAATCGGTAAAAGCGTGTGTATGAAAGTCAAAATAATTCATAATTCATCACTCCATAACGTGTTCAATAGCATGATAAAGAATAGTTTTTACATGGTCATCGCAAAGAGAATAGAAAATAGTTTTACCATCACGACGAGTACTTACAAGTCGGGCTTGTTTTAACACACGCAACTGATGAGAGATTGCAGACTGAGTCATTTCAAGACGACCTGCAATATCACGCACACAAAGTTCGCCACGACACAGTACAAAAATTATACGTATTCTTGTTGCATCTCCAAAGACTTTCAACAATTCAGAAGCATCATAAAGTATATTATCATCTGAAGACATTTCAGAAACTTTTTCAACCAGGTCACTACTTACACCATGTATTTTCAAATTTTTTTCCATTATAAACTCCTTATCTAAAAACTGCCCAATATATGACGGCTACTGAAATCATAATAATCGAACTTGTAAAAAAGCCTATTATACACGTTGCAATTGCAAAACGGTCATAAACACAATTAATTCGTTTATTTAATCTGACATAATATTTACATTCATTTTTATATAATTTACTGACAAATATATTTTCTGCCGGAAAAATGCATGGATATTCAGTATTATCAATGATATAATATGCCTTTTTCAATTTATTTTTTTCTGTCTGGTCTATTCCAGAAAAATATGCCTCATGTTTTTCAGAACACAGCAAACAAATAAAGAAATAAAAGAACATTAATGTCATTATCAAAATAATAATCACAGCAACTATAATAATTCCCAAAACAATTAATTCTGTACTTATTTGGAATAT
>CAZTUV010000177.1:0-4069 GCA_964616595.1 uncultured Alistipes sp. | reverse complement strand
TACTGTACCAATTATTATGAATATAATAGATGATATAATATTTACATTATTTATATCTGAAATCAGAAAAGGAAAACTCATTATGAAAATTTATAAGTCTATTACTGATTTAATTGGAAAAACTCCATTAATGGAACTGGTCAAAATTGAAAAAATAAATAACCTTAATGCAAAAATCATTGCCAAATTAGAATACTTTAATCCGGCAGGAAGCACTAAAGACAGAGTAGCAAAGGTTATGATAGAAGATGCGGAAGAAAAAGGGATTCTTAAACCAGATAGTGTTATTATTGAACCTACCAGCGGAAATACAGGCATCGGACTTGCATCTGTCTGTGCCTCCAAGGGCTATAAGCTTATCATTACAATGCCGGAAACAATGAGCATTGAACGTCGCAATCTTATGAAAGCATATGGTGCTGAAGTTGTTCTTACAAATGGTGAAAACGGTATGGCAGGTGCTATAAAAAAAGCTGAAGAATTATCCAAAGAAATTCCTAATAGTTTTATTCCGGCACAATTTTCTAATCCGGCAAACCCTAAAGCACATATAATGTCTACTGGAGTTGAAATCTGGGAAGATACTGACGGAAAAGTAGATATTCTTGTATCATCAGTAGGTACAGGCGGTACAATAAGTGGCACGGGGGCTTATCTCAAGTCTAAAAACCCTGATATAAAAGTCATTGCTGTTGAACCTGCTGGTTCTCCGGTAATTTCCAGAGGTAAAGCAGGTATGCATAAAATTCAAGGAATCGGAGCAGGATTTATTCCGGAAACTCTTGATATGAATATATTCGATGAAGTTATAACCGTTACTGATGATGATGCTTTTGAACAAAGTAAACAAGTTGTGAAAAATGAAGGCGTTTTAGTTGGTATTTCTTCCGGAGCAGTAATATGGGCAGGTATTCAGCTTGCTAAAAGACCAGAAAATAAAGAGAAAAATATTGTTGTAATTCTCCCTGATACAGGTGAAAGATATTTATCAACTCCCATGTTTATATAATAAAAAGACTGTCGGTTATAACAAACTGACAGTCTTTCTGTTTATATACAATAATGGTCAATTTTATCAATACACTTATCTGCAACGTCACGAACAGTTATTCCGTCAAGATATTCAGTAATAATCTTATAAAGCCCCTCCCATATTTCAAGAGTTGCACATTCGCTTATGCGTTCACAATCATTTGGTTCATATTCAAGACAGGCAACAGGAGCAAGGCTTCCTTCAGTAGCACGTAAAATCTCACCGACAGTATGATTTTCCGGACTCCCATTAATGATATAGCCACCTCTGTTGCCACGATTAGCTTTTATTATTCCGCTTTTACTCAGTAAAGGAACTATTTGTTCCAGATATTTTTTTGAAATACCTTGTCTTTCTGCAATATCTTTAAGCGAAACATAACCATCAGACTGATGCAGAACAATATCAGCTAACATTCTGAGTGCATAACGACCTTTTGTAGAAATCTTCATTTTAAAACCTCCTTTCAATATATCACTATTATAACATAGGATTAGTGTGATTTCAATAGTACATTATAGTTAAAAAATAAAATATTTTCAAAACTCTTGACAAATCTTTTCTGCAATGATATAATGACCTTATGCTTAAACTGTTGACGTGAGGATAAAGGTAATTATGCTTTCACAGAGAGCCTGCATTGCTGAGAGTCAGGTAAAAAACAGATTATCAAATGGGTCACTGAGGGCATGGTCAAATGAAAAGATTTTTTCAGAGTATTCCATGACGTTATGACGTGCGTTAATCGTCAGGAATATGATAGTATTCCGTTAAAAGTGCATGGCTATGTCATGAATCAAGGTGGTACCACGGATATAAAATTATTCGTCCTTGACAGATTATGTAATCTGTCGGGACTTTTTTGTTTATGTAAACTTAGAAAATATAAAACAAGTTGAAGAAAAATATTCTGCTAACACAAGTTCTTCACTTGAAATAAATGGTTATAAAGATTTTTATAAAAGAGAGCATTTTCAGACGCTCTCAGAAGAAAGGATTTGATTTGATATGTCAAACGGAAGATTTGGTGTTCATGGAGGACAGTATATTCCGGAAACTCTTATGAACGCTGTTATTGAACTCGAAAAAGCCTATAATCATTACAAATATGACGCAGATTTCAATCGTGAATTAAGAGACTTACTTGATAATTATGCCGGCAGACCATCATTGCTTTACTATGCCGAAAAACTTTCACGTGAACTCGGTGGGGCAAAAATTTATCTCAAACGTGAAGACCTTAATCATACAGGTTCACATAAAATAAATAACGTTCTTGGACAGGCTCTCCTTGCTAAAAAAATGGGTAAAAAACGTCTTATTGCTGAAACCGGAGCAGGTCAGCATGGTGTAGCCACCGCAACAGCCGCTGCACTTCTTGATATGGAGTGTGTAGTATTCATGGGAGAAGAAGATACAAAGCGTCAGGCTTTGAACGTATATCGTATGAAACTACTTGGTGCTGAAGTAATTCCTGTTAAAACAGGTACTGCTACTCTTAAAGATGCGGTTTCCGAGGCAATGCGTGAATGGACATCACGTATAGATGATACACACTATTGTTTAGGTTCTGTAATGGGGCCTCACCCATTTCCGACTATTGTGAGAGATTTTCAGGCGGTTATTTCAATGGAATCAAGAGCCCAGATTATCGAAAAAGAAGGAAAACTACCTGATGCTGTTATTGCATGTGTAGGTGGCGGTTCAAATGCCATAGGAAGTTTCTATCATTTTATCCCAGACGATAATGTACGCCTTATTGGCTGTGAAGCTGCTGGACGTGGCATAGATACTTTTGAAACTGCCGCTACCGTAAATACAGGTAAAATAGGAATCTTTCACGGAATGAAATCATATTTCTGTCAGGACGAATACGGACAGATTGCACCAGTGTATTCTATATCCGCCGGACTTGATTACCCTGGTGTAGGCCCTGAACACGCTTACCTGCATGATATGGGACGTGCTGAATACGTTCCTGTTACAGATGATGAGGCTGTAAACGCTTTTGAATATCTTTCAAAAACAGAGGGAATTATTCCGGCTATCGAATCAGCCCATGCTATTGCTTATGCTATGAAACTTGCCCCTACTATGACCAAGGATAAAATTATTATTGTTACTGTTTCAGGACGTGGTGACAAGGATTGTGCATCTATTGCACGTTACAGAGGAGAGAATATTTATGAGTAATATAAAAAAAGCTTTTGAAAACGGCAATGCATTCATACCATTTATAACCTGTGCCGACCCTGACCTTGAAACAACCGCTGAAATAATACTTTCTGCTGTTGAAAACGGGGCAGACCTTATTGAACTTGGTATACCCTTTTCTGACCCGACAGCTGAAGGCCCTGTAATTCAGGAGGCAAATATCAGGGCTTTATCTACCGGAATTACTACGGACAAGATTTTTAATTTTGTTTCTGAAATTCGTAATGATGTTAAAATACCACTGGTATTTATGACATATGCAAACGTTGTTTTTTCATATGGTATAGAACGCTTTATGCAGAAATGTGCTGAAACAGGTATTGATGGCATTATAATTCCTGATATACCTTTTGAGGAAAAAGAAGAATTCGCAATACATTCACGTAAATATGGTGTTGATATGATTTCGTTGATTGCACCAGCTCCTGCAAACAGAATAGAAATGATAGCAAAAAAAGCTGAAGGATTTGTATATATAGTTCCAAATCCGGAAACTACCGAAACAAATATAAAAGATATAGTTTCAATAATTCATAAAAGTACAGATATTCCATGTGCTGTCGGACTTGATATTTCCAGCCCTGAACAAACAGAACAGATAACAGAATTTTCTGACGGCGTTATTGCAGGCACGGCAATTATAAAGATTATTGAAAAATATGGCAAAGATTCACCAGCATATGTTGGCGAATATATAAAAAATTCAATTAATAAGTAATATTGTTCCTTTATATAACTTATATGATAAATATTTCCGATTTTATATAAGACACAAAAAGCCTCAACAAATAAAAACAACTATTATTTAAGATTCTATTTGAA
>CAZTUV010000176.1:0-4069 GCA_964616595.1 uncultured Alistipes sp. | reverse complement strand
TAATAGTATTTTTTTAATTATATAAAAATAAAGAAGTTTTTATGTTTTGCAAAAAAGCCGTATCCAGAGAGAATACGGCTTTATATACAAAATTATGCTGAAATAAGTAAAAATTACTTAATTTCGATTGTAGCACCAGCTTCTTCAAACTTAGCCTTAATTTCGTTAGCTTCTGCTTCTGAAACGCCTTCCTTGATAGCCTTAGGAGCAGCTTCAACAACTGCCTTAGCTTCCTTAAGACCAAGACCGAGAACGTCCTTAGCAACCTTGATAACAGCCATCTTAGCGTCACCGAAAGAAGCAAGAACAACGTCAAATTCTGTCTTAGCAGCAGCTGCATCAGCAGAACCGCCAGCAGCAGGAGCAGCAGCAACCATTGCTGTTACGCCGAATTCCTCCTGAATTGCGTCAACGAGTTCAGCAAGTTCAAGAACGGAAAGTGTCTTAATATCTTCAACAAATTTAGTAATCTTTTCTGAAGCCATGATAATAATCTCCTTTTATAATAATTTAATTATGCCGTACATTTACGGTTAAAATATGATACCGGAATAAACAAACTGATTAAGCAGCTTCTTCTTCGGTATTCTTTTCTGCAACTGCCTTGAGAGCAGCAGCAAGTTTCTGCATAGGGCCCTGAAGTGAGCCAACGAGTTGAGCAAGAAGTACGTCCTTTGAAGGAATCTTAGAAAGAGCTATAACGCCTGTCTGGTCGTAAACTTCACCTTCAACATAACCAGCCTTAAGATTAAACTTTTCATCGCCAGCCTGTTCAGCGAATTTACCGAGAATTCTTGCAGGAGCTGTCTGGTCGTCATTAGAAAGAGCGATAGCAGTTGTACCATTAAGAGCCTCTTCAAAGCCTTCGATACCGCAGTTCTGGAAAGCACGGAGAAGAAGAGTATTCTTTTCAACGAAATAGTTTACATTAGCCTCACGGAGTTCCTTTCTGAGCTTGGTATCTTCTTCAACAGTAATACCCTTGTAGTCAACGAGAACACCTGAAACGGAATTCTTGATAAGGTCAGTAAGCTGTTCTACCTTAGCCTTTTTAGCTTCGAGTACAGAAATACTTGGCATTGTATATTCACCTCCGAATAAAATATATAATCGTATTCATCGGATTAAAAAGCCCTTGACCGACAGTAGGCAAGGACAATGATAAAACTTCTTAAAATAAGATGTATAACCAGTTCCTCGGCGGGTCTTATGGCTCAGAGCCAGCCAGCTGTCTTAAGAATACGATGCTGTAAAGTTCACAGCTTTTATATTGTATCATGAATTTTCAGATTTGTCAAGAGCTTTTCAGAATTTTTTTAAAAACCGATAAAATTTATTTTCATTTTTTGTCTTATAAAAAAGCTATTGTAAATAAACTGAATATATGGTATAATATTGCTGATACTTATTGTACAAAAGAAAGGGGATTTTACTTTTATGATAAATATTGATAATCATATAGGAAGAATTTCGATTTCAGAAAGTTATATAACGGAAATTGTCCGTCATACAGTATGCGATTGTTTTGGCGTTACCGATGTATGCAATACTAATACATTCAGGTCAGCAGTTTCTTCAATCACGCATGGAAAACTTTTTAAAAGACGTGGAGTTGTAATCAAAACTGACAAAAACGGTGTTACAATAAATCTCCATATAAAAGTTTCTTATGGCACAAGTATAAAAGCCAACGTAAAAAGTATTATCCACAAAGTAAGCTTTACAGTTGAGGAAATTGCCGGTGTACACGTCAATAGTGTAAATGTGTTTGTTGACGAAATGAACGATTGATACAGAGAGGATTAAAAAAATGATAAATGGAGCATTATTCAGAGATGCATTGATATCAGCATCTATAACAATTACAAACAGAAAAAAAGAAGTGGACGAACTTAATGTTTATCCTGTTCCAGATGGTGATACAGGTACAAATATGTCAATGACTATCGGTAATTCAGTTGCTGAACTCAAAAGACTTGATGATAATGTAACAATTTCCGAAACAGCCTCAATAGCATCTTCAGCGTTTTTAAGGGGGGCAAGAGGAAATTCTGGTGTTATACTATCATTAATATTTCGTGGAATCGCCAAAGGGCTTGCCGGATATAATGAGGCTGGTTGCAGTGAATTTGCAGAATGTCTTAAACTGGGCGTCGAATCAGCCTATAAAGCAGTTATGAAACCTGTTGAAGGAACTATTCTTACAGTTGCAAGAGCCTGTTCTGAAAAGGCTAAAGAAATATCCCTTTCTACAAATGAAGACGTTATTTTCTGGACTGAAATATGCACAGAAGCTGAAAAAGTACTTGCCCAGACACAAGAGATGCTCCCTCAATTAAAAAAAGCGGGCGTTGTTGATGCCGGCGGAAAAGGTCTTGTAATTATATTCAAGGCAATGAAGGATATTTTTGCAGGCGGAAAAATCGCCGAACCAATAACTGTACAAGAAAGTCAGGACACATTCCGAACAGCTGTAAGTGAATATGATGACGAAATAAATTATACTTATTGTACGGAATTCATGATTGAAAAAAAAGAAAACTGCCCTGACCCGTTCATGCTCCGTGCGTACCTTGAAACAATAGGAGATTGCGTTGTAGTTGTTGATGATGAAAAAATAATAAAAGTTCATGTACATACGGACAATCCCGGAAATGCTATACAAAAAGGTTTAGAGTTCGGATATTTTACAAATGACCCACGTCCTAAAATTGAAAATATGCGTATCCAGCACGAAAACAAGGTCAAGGAAGCTATTGATGCAGAACAGGGACTTATTCCGGCAGAACCCGAAAAAAAATTCGGATTTGTAGCGGTTGTGGCAGGTCATGGAATTGAAGCAATGTTTAAAGATTTAGGGGTTGATATCATTGTCAGAGGCGGTCAGACAATGAATCCATCAACTGATGATATCCTTAAAGCAATACTTGCTGTTCCGGCAGAAATAATCTTTGTTCTTCCGAATAATAAAAATATTATTATGTCAGCAGAACAGGCACTAAAACTTACCGACAGAAAAGTATGTGTACTTCAGACCAGAACTATTCCACAAGGAATTTCAGCAATGCTTGCATTTGACGAAACAGAAAGTCTTTCTGAAAACCGCATGAATATGACAAAAGCTTTTGAAAAAGTATCAACTGGTCTTGTAACTTTTGCCGCAAGAGATTCAGAATTTGAAGGTCATCAGATTAAATCCGGTGAAATCCTCGCTCTCGACAATGGCAAGCTTGCATTTACAGAAAGAGATTTGAATAAAGCAGTATTAAAACTCTGTAAAAAGCTTTCAAAAGGTGATATAAGTTATATAACTCTTATTTATGGTGCAGATGTCACTGAAGAAAACGCCGAACAAACAAAACAACTTATCCAATCAAAATTAAGCGATAAAATAGAAATAATTCTTGTAAACGGCGGACAACCTGTATATTATTATATAATTTCCGCCGAATAAACTACATCAATAAAAATTCCTCCTATAAACTACATATAGGAGGATTAATTTTATTCACTTTTTTCTGAATCCGTTGATGAAGTAACACTTTGAGCTTTAAGTAAATCTCTTATTTCCGTAAGAAGCACTTCTTCTTTTGAAGGTTCAGGAACAACTACTTTTTCTTCTTTCTTTTTACCAAGGTGCATTATAGTATTAATACCTTTCATAAGCAGAAAAAGCACAAACGCCATAATAATAAAATTTATTACAGCTGTGAGAAAAGCTCCATAATCAAGAGCCTGTCCTGTGTTGCCAAGTTTAATTTTTCCAGCCACCTCAGCACCACCGATGCAGTTTATAAGAGGATTTATAAAACTTTCTGTAAGAGAAGTTACAATATCCTGAAATGCTGCACCAATAATAACACCTATTGCTAAATCCATAACGTTTCCTTTGAGTGCAAATGTTTTAAATTCCTGTAAAAATTTCTTAATCATACAATCACCTTTTTAATAAACGACATTTTTCGACACATACAACAAAAAATATCCGGACTATAATTATAAGTCCGACATACTTGGAAATTCTTCCTCATTTTCTTTAGACTTTTTATTGTTATGCATATATTTGGGC
>CAZTUV010000175.1:0-4100 GCA_964616595.1 uncultured Alistipes sp. | reverse complement strand
TAAATTTTTAACCCCGATGTCAAATCTGATATCGGGGTTTTTGGACAGGCTGATGCTATTATGATGAGCATATCATAATAGCATTTAATAGTTAAATAATTAATCTGTATTAAATTTTATATCTGTAATTTTTGCAACACCTCGTCTGCTGTTCTGCATTTCGTTCACAATCATAATCTTATCAACAAACTTAATCAGGAATAATCTTCTTTCTTCATTAGTAAGAAATGTCCAGTTTTCCTTTAAACTTTCAATTATATCTTCTTTTCTGATTATTATTTCTTCCGTATCTTCTTCAATAACGGGAATTTCTGCAAGCTGTTCAAGGATTTTGTGCTTTTCGGCTTCGATATAATCTTTTAACTGAATATATCTGTCAAAATCCAAATTATCGTCAACATAGGAGCTAAGAATTTCTTTCTCCTTGTTTTCAAGGTTCTTTAACTGGTTATTAAGTTTTTCAATAAATTTGCCATTAGTGTCTTTAGCTTTTCTGTTTTCTTCAAGCTGAATTTCATTCATTGCGGAAAAATCCTCGATTTGCTCAATGTAAGTCATAAAAGCTGTTTCAACATTTTTTTGTGAAATGTTACTTGCATTGCAGGTCTTACGTATGTAGTTACTGCAACGATAACCACCAAGAAATATTTTTTCTCCATTCTTGTTTTTATAATAATCGTTGTGTGTAACAAGTCTTGCACCACATTTGGAACAATACAGAACGCCCGAAAAATAATTTTCTTCTTTTGGGTGCTTGGTGTAGCTCTTTTTTGATATTTTGCTTATTAATTCCTGTGCTTCTTCATAAAGTTCATTTGAAATAATCGGTTCATGATTTCCCTGTACCTCAAAATTTCTTTCTTCGTCTTTGGTTGCATACCTTACATTTCCTATGTAATTGCAGTTGGTAAGCATATTCCTGATACTTCGTGCAGTCCATACAGCGTTTTCCTTTGTCGGAATATGTCGCCCGTTTAAATTTTTTGCAATATCAAGAAATGATGTTCCATGATGTACAAACATATCAAAAACTTCCCTTACAATAACGGCTTCTTTTTCATTGATTTTCTGTATTTTGTCTCCTACATATTTATCATATCCATAGCTTGCCGTTCTTGTACAAAGGCTGTAACCCTCTTTGACTTTTCTTTCAAAACCTAACTTTGTTCTTTCAACAATGTTTTCTCTTTCAAACTCGGCAAAAATACCGATTATTTTTATAAACATACGTCCTGACGGGGTTTGTGTGTCTATGCTCTCGCATAAGGAGTTAAAAGCACAATTGTACTCATTGAACAGATTAATTAAATATATTAAATCTGCTGTACTCCTTGTAAGACGGTCAATTTTGAAAATCAACACGTTTTTCACAAGTCCTTTTTTGATGTCCCTGATAAGCTCGTTAATCTGCGGACGGTCTGTAATATTCTTTCCACTGATACCCTCATCAATGTAAATTTTGTGTATAGACCAGTCCTTGATACGTGCATAGTCTTTGAGTTTCTGCTCCTGAGCCCTGATTGAAAAACCCTCCTTTGCCTGCTCTTCCGTTGATACTCTTACATAGATACCTGTTTCCAACATAATAAATCGCTCCTATCATTGATTTTTGATAGTGGATTTATTCAATTCGGTTTTCTTTCGTGGAATAGACGTTTTTAAGAAGAAATTTAACATCTTGATTTGTAACTCTTTCGGAATTACTATCTTCTTTTGCTCGTTTTCCATATCTCACCTCAAATACTGTACTATTTCAAAATCATATTTGATATTAAGATATTTATTCTGTGAATTAAAAAGAAATGCAAAAAGCAGGTGATTTTCCGTACTTTTTGCATTTTCGGTTTTTATTGTATCCAGTCATGGCAATATTTTTTCCAATATTCACATTGCTGGAAGATTTCGGGTACTTGCCACGGATAGCATTTAATCTTGATAATAGTTTTCAATGTGCGAATGCCTGTGGAAAACAAGCAATTACAATGGCTATGGGATTTGGTTGTAATGCCTGTGGCGTTACAGGTTGCAGAATAATCGACTCTCCACGTGAAAGACTTATTGCTATACTTACAAATAACTTTGTTCCATGTAATGGACGGTTTCCCACTCTTATAATGGTAATTACAATGTTTTTTGCAACTTCCGGAAGTATATTTTCAGCAATTATTCTGTTAGCAATAATAATACTTGGAGTTATTATGACTCTCATTGTATCTAAGGTTCTTTCTATGACAATTTTAAAAGGCATAACTTCATCATTTACCTTGGAACTTCCTCCGTATCGTAAACCACAGTTTACTAAAGTACTTATACGTTCTGTTTTTGACCGCACTTTATTTGTACTTGCAAGAGCTTGCATGTCGGCTGTTCCATGTGGAACACTTATATGGATTTTTGCCAATGTTAATATAGGTGACAATACAATTTTAGCATTGGTTTCAGAATTTCTTGACCCATTTGCAAATATCATGGGACTTGACGGGGTAATATTAATAGCTTTTATATTAGGATTTCCTGCAAATGAAATTGTATTTCCAATTATACTTATGGCTTATCTTTCACAAGGAAGTCTTGTTGAAATTACTAATACAGTTCAATTGCATACATTACTTACTGAAAACGGCTGGACTATTACTACTGCTTTATGTATGATGATATTTACAATGTTTCATTTTCCGTGTGCAACAACTTGCTTAACTATAAAAAAAGAAACAGGCAGTCTCAAATGGACCGCCCTGAGTTTTGCACTGCCAACAGTTACTGGAATCTTATTGTGTATAATTATCAATACTATAAGTAAATTATTATAAAAAGTTTTTTATTGCACGATTAGCAATAAATCTGGTTTCTACTCCATCAAATGCCGAATTAATTCCACCACCAAGTACAGGAATTACTTTTACAAGGTTAATTATGCCTTTTTCTCCGAATTTTGTAATAAAACGGAATCCTAATTTCTGATTGATTTTTACCAGTATTTTATTAGGAAGTTTCTTCAATGCATTTATTGCCAATTTATCAACTGTTTTTACTCCTACTTGTTTTAATATGTTTCCGATTTCAATTTTCAGTAATGTAGAGTATACCATTGTTTTTACTGCATCATCTGTAATGTCGTAACCACCTATAACTGCAATTGCAGCTATCATTCTAATTTGAATATATAAACATGAAGATAAATCTGCCGGAAGAGTTATAGGTAAAGTAATAAATCCGCCAAGTCCTGTTAAAAATCCAGTGGTGCTACATTTTGCTATTTGATTGTTTATAAGTTTTTTAGCGGCTGTCTCTTTATCGCCGTATTTTGAAAGATATTCTTTTGCTAGTTCAAAAGCCGGCTTTGAAGTCGGAAGACCATTGATTGCAGAAGTATATATTTTATCCATAACAGCAAGGCCTTTATTACCTTGACTGATTTCTTTTTCGCTTATCGATAATGTATTACTCATGATACTTTTTACCTTTCTTTTATTTATATATCTCCTCCGTAGGAACGTACTATTGAAGCAAGTCCTCCCTGATATCCAGCACCAATTGCATTAAATTTCCATTCTCCGTTTCTTAAATAGAATTCCGCAACCACAAGTGCTGTTTCTATTGAAAACTCTTCTTCAAGGTCAAATCTTAAAACAGTTTCTCCAGACATATCGGAATCATTTTTCATTTTTGCGACACGTATATATGCATTGGAAACCTGTCCGAAATTCTGACGACGTTCTTCTGCCTCATGAATTGTTACGCAAATAGCTATTTTTTTAATTTCTGAGGGTATTTTTTCAAAGTCTATTATAATAACTTCATCATCACCCTCGCCTTCGCCTGTAAGGTTATCGCCAGTATGAATTACTGCACCATCACGTCCAATAAGGTTGTTGTAAAAAACAAAATCTTCATCTTGAATAAGTTTACCATTTTCGCCAAGAAGAAATGCAGAAGCATCAAGGTCAAAATCATATCCACCATCATAACGATTAGTATCCCAGCCAAGACCAACAAGAGCAAGTTTCATTGAATTATCAAAGGCGTAACGTTGACCTTTTTGTAAATTAATTGCCATTTTTGGATTCTCCTTTTCAATATATGTTATATAAAGGATATCC
>CAZTUV010000174.1:0-4116 GCA_964616595.1 uncultured Alistipes sp. | reverse complement strand
CCTGAAAATACAAATATTTTTTGTTTATTAGCAGCACTATTTTAAACAATTTTAACAAAAAAATATTAGAAATAAATCAAAATATGACAATCAAATCTTCTGTTTATTAAAAAGATTTAAAAAATATATTATATCAAATTTTTGCTATTTTTGTGTTTGGGATAAAAAGAATTGTGTTTTCACTATTTACCAAATAACAGATTCTATCAATGTTTATACTGTCTGACAAGAACAGTTGCTTGCTTTTATCAAAGAAACTCAAGACTTTAAGTTGATTATAAAACAAACAGTTCCCCAAAATTGTATGATGCATAAAAAAATAGTGATATATACAGTGATATTTATTAATTTTTTTAAAAATATCGTTTTTCTAAAAAAATTTTTCTAAACTGCTTGACACATCTGTTTTTTTGTTATATAATAGTTAAGTGTAATGCATATTAACTTGCATTAAAAGTGGTCAACTATCTCCTCAACTTGGAGGGTGAACTAGTTGACAAAAGTAAATATTTACAACTTGAGTGCGAAAAGCCTACTCTTTTAAGTGTGGGATGAAAGCAAAAGGTTTTGATACGAGCCTTATGCTATCGTTAATGGATACAAAGGTATCTTTGATAGTGAAAGTCTTATGGAAACTCATTAGTCTTATATGCTTTCGAGTATATTTGGAAGTGAATGTACATAAGAACCCAATGTGATTTAGCCATTGGAGTGTCAGGATATAATTAAAATGGTTTTCAAAAGTTGTCCGTAAAACAACAGTACCATAAGAACTATGGAAAGGGTTTCCCTCATAAAAAACCCATAGCCTGTTTGATGTCTGTAAAATCATTCCTTCTAAGGTTGGACAAATTAAAGGAAATTCATTAATTTTATTTAATGAGTAGTTCATGTGTTTAGCTATCAGGACTTCTGGTGTATTCCAAGGTTCTATATACATTTTGCAGAGAGGAGGAACTGAATATGAAAAGAACATATCAGCCTAAGAAGCTCCATAGAAAGAAGGAGCATGGTTTCATGAAAAGAATGTCTACTAAGAACGGCAGAAAGGTTTTAGCTCGTAGAAGAACTAAGGGCAGAGCAAGATTAACTCACTGACGAGGCTGACCACAAAATCTATTTTTGTGGTCTTTTTTGTTAACAGACCCTTGTTTTATCTATTGTCGGACTATTATGTCCAGCTTATAAGGTAATATTATGCTCTATACAGAAATTCTTAATAATAATAAAGACTTTGTTTCCCTTTATAAAAAAGGCAGATTTACTGCTTCAAAATATTCAGTGATATATGTCAGACCAAATAACAGACCTTTTAATCGTCTCGGTATTACTGCCAGCAAAAAAATTGGAAACGCTGTTTGCAGAAACAGAGCTAAACGTTTAATAAGACTTGCTTATTGTAATTCTGAAATAAAACTTCCTGTTGGTATAGATATAGTTATTGTGGCAAGAACTCCTATTTGTCATATTAAATCACAGGAATACTGTGCTTATATGGAAAAATACGGCGTTCCGGAAATTATTCGGATTTTTCAAAAATTCTGCGGAGAAAAAAAACATATATGAAATATATTTTTATTTCACTTGTTAAGTTTTACCAAAAATCTATTTCACCGCTGTTTCCTCCATGCTGTAAATACTATCCAACTTGCAGTAGCTATGCATTGACAGCTATTAAGCGTTTTGGTGCATTCAGAGGCTCGCTCCTTGCAATATGGAGGATTATGCGTTGTAATCCGTGGTCTATGGGCGGTATAGATTATGTACCTGAAAAATTCACCTTCAAAGTAAAAAAATATGATTACACTTCCGATGAGTGCTGTATGCAGCATAATGATGAATAAGACAACAAAAATGAGAGGTATTTAAATTGAATTCACTTTATGACATTATCGGTATCCCTTTCGGATATCTGATGTATCTGATTTATTCACTGTGTCATAATTATGCACTTGCAATAATTATATTCACAGTCGTTACTAAACTGTTGCTTTTCCCTGTAAACTATCACACCCAAAAAGGCTCTGCACGTATGCAGTTACTTAATCCTAAAATGGCAAAGTTACGCAAAAGCTTTGCTAATAATCCACAAAGACTTCAGGAAGAACAACAAAAATTGTATCAGCAGGAAGGTATAAATCCTATGGGTTCATGTTTACCCGCATTTATACAGATGTTCCTGCTTTTTGGAGTAATCGATGTTGTTTACAAACCTATTACTCATATTTTGCATATATCTAAAAACGTCCGCAGTGCAGCTTTTGATATTGCATCTGGACTGAATGAAAATAGTTCGGGCGATTTTAGCTCTCTCCGTAGTGAACTGGTTACTATGGAACAACTTGACAAACATTTTGACAAGTTTACCGGTCTTGCTGAGAATTTCGCCCAGAGAGTAGCGGAATTCAATGAGAACTATACTATTTTCGGTGCAAATTTGGGTAAGATTCCTGAATTGCATCCGGATACTTGGAATACAGAATCAATAATACTTTTTTGTATACCATTCCTTGCAGGATTAGTACAACTGATACAGTCAATATACAGTCAGGCATATCAGAAAAAACATAATCCGGATATGCCAAGTGGCGGCTGTATGACTGCAATGATGTATCTTATGCCTATCATGTCCGTAGTGTGGGCTTTCGCACTGCCTGCTGGTATTGGATTTTATTGGATATGGTCATCATTATTTTCATTACTGATTAATGTGGGTCTTAATAAATACTTTACTCCGGAACGTACAATGAAAATTAATGAAAAAGAAAAAGAAAAGGCTCGTATATACGCTGAAAAACACCCTGAAAAGAAAACCTTTATGCAAAAAATGCTTGAACAACAGGCAGAACTTGAACGTCAACAAAATGGCGGGGCAGTTTCAAAAAATAACGGCAGTAAAGCTTCACGCTCTGAAATGAATAAGTATAATCGTGAAAAAATAAATGAGGCACGTAAGCGTATGGCTGAAAAATATGGCGAAGAATACAATGAAAATGATAACGATAATGATGATTAGAAACCTTTATGGAGGTATGAAGAATGACTGAAATTTTTACTGCTAAAACGGTTGAAGATGCAAAGAAAATCGCCGTTGAAAAGTTCGGTAAGGCTATTACTGAAATTGAATTTGAAATTATAGAAGAACCTAAAAAAGGTTTTCTTGGTATGGGAGCAAAAGACGCTAAAGTAAAAGCTACTTTTGTTGAAGTTGCTGAAAAAGCTTCTGTTGAAACCATTCCGGAAAATATACATGAATTACCAATTGATAATATCCAGAATTTAACAGTTTCAGAAGAAAATCAAGAGGAACAAGAGGTTGCTGTAACTGAAGAACCACAGGACAATGTGGCAGAACCGATACAACAATCTGCTGAAATTGTTGAAAAAAATGATGATGTAGATTATTCAATAGAAAACTTTACTCTTGTTGAAGATAATTCACTTGTACATCCAAAAGTAAAACTTGCTCTTGATTACATAACAAGTATTTTAAGAGCTATAGATGTTACTCCTGAATTTACCGTTTATCAGAATGAAACAGGTTCGGTTATAAATATTGAAAGTAATAACAATGGTGCAGTTATTGGCAGACGTGGTGAAACTCTTGATTCAATACAATATCTATGCTCGATTATTGCCAATAAGGGAGATAAGGACTATTTCCGTATAACAATTGATTGTCTTGGATATCGTAAAAAACGTCGTGAAACTCTTGAACAACTTGCTGTAAAAGTTGCTAAGTCGGTTTTGAGAACAGGACGTTCACAGCCACTTGAACCTATGAACCCTTATGAAAGACGTATTATTCATTCAGCTGTATCAGCTATTGACGGCGTTTCTTCACATTCTGTTGGCGAAGAACCATATAGAAAAATAATTATTTCATCTGATAATCCAAAGAATAACGGAAAAAAACGTGGTCACAATAATCAGCGTAATGATAAACGTAATCGTTCAAGAAATTATGATAACTTTGAAAGAAAAAAAGTAGACCTTTCTACAAGTTTTGAAAAAGACTATAAACGTCCAAAACCTGAAGATAATATTGAAGGCGGTCTTTACGGTAAAATAGAACTTTAATATAAATCTTGATTTAATTTAACATAAGTATGAATA
>CAZTUV010000173.1:0-4125 GCA_964616595.1 uncultured Alistipes sp. | reverse complement strand
TGCTAATGATGTATATTCGTTGGTGGCAGAACTTAAAAAAAATATATCTTTTAATAAATTGACGTTTTTAAATGATATTTCTGAAAGTTATAATCCGGAAGAAAATTTTCATACAATGTGGTCAGCAGCTGTAAATCTGCAAAAAGACATTCCTGATGATATAAGAAAAATTTTGTATGATTTTGGTGACATTGTTGGAAAAAGTGATATTGAGGGTCAGATTTCATCGATAGATTCAATAATTGAAAGTGTGGTTATTATTGAAAAAAATTATTCTGAAATTTATTCTCAGAAAAGTAGATTATATCGCAGTGTTGGTTTATTATTCGGTATAATGATTGGAATACTTATAATATGAAAGGATTATTATTATGGATATTGACCTGATTTTTAAGATAGCTGGTACGGGGATTATTGTTGCTGTACTTAATCTTGTGCTTAAACGTGCTGAACGTGAAGAACAAGCTATGATGACAACACTTGCCGGACTTATAGTTGTACTTATTGTTATTGTAGATGAAATAGGTGACCTTTTTGAAAAAGTAAAAACGGTATTCGGGTTATGGTAGAAAATTGTTTTTCTGTTGCTGTTTTTTGTGTGTGTTCTGCAATTATGTCAGTTTTATTGAAACAGCATTGCCATGAACAATCAATTATGATTGCAGTTGCCGTTTGTGTTGCCGTGCTGGGTGGAATGATGTTATTTGTTGAACCTGTTATTTCAGAAATAAGAGATGTTTTTTTGCAGGCAGGAATTTCTGAAAGTTATATTTCACTTATATTTAAGGCATTGGCAATATGCTTTATAACTCAGATAACTTGCGAAATATGTCGTGACAGTGGTGAAAATTCCATTGCCTCAGTAGCTGAATTATGGGGACGTGGTGCTATAACATTTATCAGTATGCCAATATTAAAAACTTTGATTGAAAAAATTAATGAAATTATAGGACAAGTATGAAAAAAATATTTTTTAGAATAATTTTATTTGCAATATTATTTGTAATTGCTAATCCGATTATGGCTTTTGCTGAATATACTGACAGTCAATCCGAAATAGCCCAACAAATTAATGATATAATGTCAGATTATGATATTAATTATACGTATGATGATATTCAGGATATTTCTTTTAACGGATTGCTTGATACTATTGTAAATGCTATAAAATCAAGGCTTTCTGCACCTCTGAAAGTTTTAAATACATTGATTATAGTTATATTGTTTACATCGATTACAAAAAGCGTCGGAGAAAGTATATTTTCAGGTCAAAATGCAAGCCTTTATAATATGATTTGTGTGATAACCGCCATAACAGTCATTATGCCACAACTTTTTGTTATTTATAGTTTGTCGCTTGAAACGGTTGAACGTGTCGGAAAATTTATTATAGTATTTGTGCCGGTATTTGTTGGTACAACTGTAATAGCCGGCGGAATCACTACTGCTGGAATATATAATATTCTTATACTTGCGGCATCTGAACTGATTGTTAATTTATCTGACAGTTTTCTAATTCCAATAGTGAGTCTTACTACGGTTATTGCAGTTTCCGGAAGTGTATTTTCAAATGTTTCAATGGATAGTATAATAGTGTTTTTAAAAAAAGTAATTACTTGGAGTATGACTGTTACTATGACATTATTTACAGGATTCGTTTCTATGAAATGCACTCTTGGTGGCAAAGCTGATGGTGTAGCAAGTAAAACAGCGAGGTTTCTGATTTCTGGGACTGTTCCGGTAGTTGGAAGTGCTGTTTCTGATGCATATGCAACTGTAAAAAGTAGTTTTGATGTGATACAGGGAACAATCGGTACACTTGGTATTGTTGCTATGATACTTGTTATATCGCCACCTATTGTTGAATTGTTGATTTTTCGTATAGTTATGTGGTTTGGTACAATGATGTCTGAATTATTTTCAGTTGAACCTCTTGTCAGATTGATGAAAGGCATTGATAGTGGACTTGCAGTTACACAAAGTGTTTTAGTATGTCATTCAGTAATGTTTATTCTTTGTACGGGAATACTTATGAAATGTTTTAGTTAGGAGGATGTAATGGAGGATTTGAAAAATGCTGTAATGGCAATTTGTATAGTTTCAGCAGGTATTTGCATGATAGAAAATATGGTCTCTGGAACACGTCTTAAATCACAGATGAAATTTTTATTAAATCTTGTTGTTGTAACAGTATTAATAGCTTCTTTTACAAAAGGTGGAATTGATTTTGAATTGCCTGAATTTCAAGAAAGTGAGACAAGTTATTCTCAGGAATTATATAATAATGAGATTTGTCAGCAAACATCTGAAAATATATCTTCAATTTTATATGGACAGATTAGCAATGCAGGAATAAACTGTACAGAAATTCATACAGAGGTTAATATTTCTGATGATAACAGCATATTTATTAGTAAGGTCACAATAAGTGCAGATGATTTCAAAACAGCAGAACAAATTGTAAAAAATAGCATCGGCAGTAATACGGAGGTAATAAATGGAATGGACTGAGAAGTTCAGGGATTTGCCGAAAGATAAAAAACTATTGTTTGCTGTTATGATTCTTGGAATAACTGGTTTGATTTTTATAATGTTATCTTCAATTATTCCGGATAGTGAAAATAATGATATTTCTGAATGTGATACTGTTTCTGAATGTTATAGTGCAGAGAACTATCGGATTGAAACAGAAAAACGTCTTGAAAGCTTTCTTGGAAGTATCGATGGTGCAGGCAATGTTAAAGTTTATTTGACTGTTGGCAGCGATGAACGATATATTTATGCAACTGAGGGTAAACAAAGTAAATCCGAAAACATTACAGAGGAGGAAAGAAAATATGTGATAGTTGGCAATGGTAATGAGAAATCAGCACTTGTTGAAACAATTCAGACACCTATGATTACAGGTGCGGTTATAGCTTGCGGAGGATTCGACAGTCCGTCAGTTCAGGAACAAATTTATAAGGCGGTATCAGCTGCTTTGGGAATTTCAACCAGTCAGATATATGTAACTAAACTTAAAGATTAAAGGAGATTATTTACTATGAAAAAACCATCTGTTATTATTGGAAAAAAACAAATCATTATGACTTGTCTTACACTTATGCTTGCAATTGCTGTTTACATAAATTATACAGCTGTTCCAAAGATTTCTGATGAAGAAACTAAAATTGTTACTGCTGAAAATGATACAGTAAGCTATGGAGAAACAGAATTTGTAAACGCTGAAACAGATTTGACAGATGTTTCAAGTTCTGATTATTTTGCTCAGGCCCGTCTTGACCGAATGAATAATCGTGATACTGCTGTACAAACTTTACAGTCAATAATAGGTGGAGGGGATATTACAGAGGACGAAATGGTTATGAATGCTCTTGACGCTGTTGAAGTTTCAAAGCTGATTGAGTCGGAAGGTACTATTGAATCTTTAATAAAAGCACAGGGTTTTGAGGATTGTGTCGCTTATCTTGATGGTTCTACCGCTAAAATAGTTATAAAAACTACTGGTCTTGATAAAGCTCAGGTTGCTTCCATAAAAGAGATAATTTTAGATGAAACAAATGTCAGTGCAGAAAATATAAGAATTTTTGAAGTAAAGTAGTTGTACAAAATGATTTTTTTTGGTATAATATAAAGTAGGGCATACTGAAACTAAAAATTAAAAAATCTAACAGCTATGGAGGTTTAAAATGGAAGTCGTTAAAGGTGCTGTAAACAGCAAGCTGAATGTATCAGATGATGTTATTATAACTATTGCAAGACTTGCTACTCTTGATATAAAAGGAGTGGCAGGTCTTAGCGGTGAAATAAACGCTTTAAGCAAAATAAAAAATAATGCACCTGTAAAGATAAGTATGATAGGTGATGTTGCATCAATTGAAGTAAGAATTAAGGTCAGAGGTTCAGAAAAGGCATGCGTGGTTGCTGAAGAAGTACAGTCCGCTGTTAAGGAAAACGTTCAGAATATGACGGGTATTCCAGTAGCACGTGTTAATGTTATAGTAAGTGGTGCAGTATTTGATTAAAAGGGGCAGTTGACAAATAATATCGGAATATGGTGGATATTAAACGTTTGTGAATTCTAATCTTATGATGAATATTAATTATTATGAAAGGAGAAAACTG
>CAZTUV010000172.1:0-4173 GCA_964616595.1 uncultured Alistipes sp. | reverse complement strand
AAGTATAATATCAATTTTATTTCCTTTCATGATAAAATTCCTTTCTTTTATATGTAACATATTTCAACCTAAATAATTGAAAAACATCTATGATTTTTTATTTATATTTTGTCTCTTTTGCTTTTCTTTTATTGTATGATTTATCTGTATTAACATCATTATATGTATTAATCGCTTTTCCTCCCAATAATGCAAGAGCAATTGTTCTAAGAACTTTCGTAAAAGATTTTATATAATTCATTTTATGTTCGTGCTTTTGTTCATCAAGCTGTTTGTAGAGTTCTATTTTTCTGTCAAAAGGAACTGTTTCATTTTGAATGATAAAATCAATAATTTTGTTACAATGCTGGTCATCTAATTGCATTGACATTTTTATAGTGTCATTTAAGTTTTCAAAAAAGTTTTCCGAAACTGACATAAAACCTGAAAAGGCTTGAAGTCTGGCATCTGTTATAATTTTTTATTCTGATACCCATAATCAAGGATATTTGAACAAATAACATCTGCCAAACCTGTAACATCTTTTAAATCTGGTAACATTTTTCCAATAAGAATCGGTACTACTTTTTCTGCTAATTCTGTACCTGCCATATAAAAAATCTTCTTATTAATAAAAAATAGTATTATCTTCACAAAGAATTCCTGTACGCTTAATGTCAACGATTTCAAAAGGAATTTCAGTAACATTTTTTAAAGCTTCAAAAAAGAGTGCAGGGTTGTAATTTGTCTGAGTGCCTGCCGGAAGTCTCATTGACATATTATATTTATCATCACTTAAATTTTTTGACGTTATTTCAATAAAAGGTTTAATATCAACTTGTTGAATACCTTTTTTAGTTTTTTTGTCAACAAGAATACTATCACCTTGCAGAAGCCTTTTGGTATCGTTTTCAAGAACTTTTAAATTATCCGATTTAAAAGAAAAACTATATTCAGCTTTTGCAATTGCAGTAATTTTAAGCTTAGGTTCTGCAACGGAAATGATTTTCATACCATAAGGCATAACTGCATTTAAACGGTCACGGACTTCATCAAATGGGAGTTCTTCATTAAGGTTAAAATCAAGTATTTCACAACTGCTTTCATATCCGAGTGACAAGGCAAGTGCAAATGAAAAATAAGGGTGTGAATGAAATCCCTCTGTATACCATATTGGAAGTTTAGAACGTCTGAAAGTTCTTAGCATACATCGGTTAAGGTCAAGATGTGAAATATATTTTGCACGGTCTTTTTTTTCAAAAACTGCTCTTAACTTAATCAAAACATCTTCCTCCAATCTCTTTGCTTACTCCGCAAGCCGAACACTTTAAACGACAATGTGGTGTTGTGACAGCCTGATGAGCGGTTTTATTTTCACGGACAAAGAATTCTTTTGAAACATAATAATCAAGGTGTTCCCATGGAAGAATTTCATCATATGGGATTTTTCTGTTTGCGTAGAAATCAGGATTTATATTACATTCTTCAAAAGATTCAATCCATTTGTCATAATGGAAATGTTCACTCCAGCTATCGAATTTACAGCCTTTTTTCCATGCTGTATAGATAACGTCACAAAGTTTTCGGTTACCTTTTGCAAGAACAGCTTCAAGAGTACTTACATTTGAATCATGATAGCTAACTTTAACACGTTTTTTATTAACGCTGTCAAGAAGAAGTTTTTGTTTATGTTCAATCATTTCTCTTGTATCCTGAGGTTCAAACTGAAATGGAGTGAAAGGCTTGGGGACAAATGTAGCACAACTTATAGAAATCTGCAAACCTCTGCCTTTGGGTCTTTTTTCCATGTTATAAAAGAGGTCAGTTATACGTTGTGCGAGTTCGGCAATACCCTTAATATCCTCATCAGTTTCAGTTGGCAATCCCATCATAAAATACAATTTGACAGAAGAATAACCACCTTCAAAAGCTATACGGCAAGTATTCATGATTTCATCTTCACTGACATTTTTATTTATGACATCTCTTAAACGCTGAGTTCCTCCTTCTGGTGCAAATGTAAGACCGGATTTTCTGACTTTCTTTATTTTCTCAAGGAGTTCTTCAGAAAAATTGTCGACTCTCAACGACGGAAGTGAAAGACTAATTTTTTCGTCGGCTGTATATTCAATAAGTTCAGAAAGTATTGGAGATATTTCAGAATGGTCACTTGTACTTAATGATGCAAGCGAAACTTCATCATAACCAGTATTTTCGCATAAAGCCTTTGTTTCTTCAACTATTGTACCGGATTTTTTCTCACGCAAAGGTCTGTAAATGAATCCCGCCTGACAAAAGCGACAGCCTCTTAAACAACCTCTGAGTACTTCAACTGAAACTCTGTCATGAACTATTTCTGTAAATGGAACAACAAAATTATCCGGATAGTAAACCTTGTCAAAATCCTTTATAATACGCTTTTTTATTATTTTCGGAGCATTATTGGTAACTTCAACATTTTCAATAGTTCCGTCTGGTTTATAATGAAATTTATAGAATTCAGGAACATATATTCCTTCAATCTGGCAAGCCTCACGCAGAAATTCTTTTCTTGACGCACCTTGTTTTTTCATTTTATAGTACAAATCCATAAGTTCAAGGTTAACTTCTTCGCCCTCTCCAAGAATAAATAAATCAAAGAAATCAGCCAATGGTTCAGGATTACAGACGCAAGGGCCTCCTGCAACAACTATCTGAGAAAGTTCTTCTGTACGGTCACGGGAATATATTGGAATACCTGCCAAGTCAAGCATATTAAGAACGTTCGTATATGAAAGTTCATATTGCATTGTGAATCCTATAAAATCAAAATCTTTAATTGGTTCAAGACTTTCAAGTGCATATAATGGAATATCGTTTTCACGCATAACCTTTTCAAAATCTTCTGATGGTGCAAAACATCTTTCACACCAATAATTTTCACGTTCATTAATAAGTGAATATAAGATTTTCATGCCAAGATGCGACATACCTATATCATATGTATCTGGAAAACAAAATGCAAATCTTACATTTATTTTAGACTTATCCTTTATAATACTTCCAACTTCTCCACCTATATATCGTGATGGTTTCTGAATTTCAAGCAGATGTTTTTCAATTTTATCTCTTAACATTCAAATCCTCCTTAAAGTTTTTCATTATGTATTCTTTTTCCCGTGGCAATTTGTCTGGAGTAAGGTTTCCGCTGTCCCTAAATGATTTAAGATATTTTACATTTTCTGTAATGTCAGTTATGGAAACTATCCATTCATTTATATATTTATCAACCATTTTTCCACGCAGACCCAATTGTATAGCTCTTATTGGCTGGGGATTTCCATAAATATCTCTGTCAGGGTCAAACTGACAACGTACTTCTGAATTTATTATTTGTTTTTTCCATTCTTCACGTGAAATTCCCATATCCGCATTATAAGATGATATGACAGCATATTAATAATTTCCTCAAATCCCTCATGTTTAAGCTTGAAAGATTTTCCGAAAGTCCCCAGTTCAACGGCTTCTGTGGCTATTTTTTCATTGAAAGCCTGATATACACGAATAGTTTCATCATTGTAAACGGCATTTATATATTTCACAATTTAAACCTTTTTGGTAGAAAGTCTGATAATTTATGAACTCCGTCCGCAAGAACTATCATAAAATCATTGTCACAAAATTCTGACATAACTTGCAGACAAGCACCGCAAGGTATACAAGGATTTGAAAAATCATCATTATAACTTCCAGCAACGGCAATTGCTTTAAAATCCGTAAATCCTGATGATATAGCTTTAAAAAAAGCTGTCCTTTCTGCACACATGGTGAGGGAATATGAAACATTTTCAATATTGCACCCTGTGAAAATCTGTCCTTCATTTGTAAGGAGAACCGCTCCTACTTTAAAATTACTGTATGGTGAATAGGATTTTTCAGAAGCTTTTACAGCAAGGTTGAAAAAATCATTATCTGTCATAAAAACCACCTCATTTTTTACCGACTTTACGTTTTTTTCCGTCAGGAGTCATAATATAAGTGTTATTGAGTTGTGATTTAAGGTTACCAACTACGGATTGTCTGTATTCGTTGCGTAAAGATGTCTGTTCTGCTTTTTCTTCATCAGTAAGTCCTGTTGTTTTTGATTTGCGGGCTAATTCATTTATACGTTCAATTTTACTTTGGTTCATATATAATCTCCTTATTATGTATTAT
>CAZTUV010000171.1:0-4184 GCA_964616595.1 uncultured Alistipes sp. | reverse complement strand
AGTATTATAATATATTGTGTTATGAGGTGTCTGATTGCTTAATGAGGCTGATATAACAGGAACTGTTGTATCAATGCTGTATGTTTTTGATACAACACTGGTATTACCTGAACGGTCAGTGAGTTTTATAAGAACAATATTACCATTCGAGTTATCATCAACTGAAAGTGTAAACTGCATTGATGTCACCAGATTACTCTCTGTTTTCACTTCACCTATCGTTGCAGCAGATGAATTACTATTACATGTGCCATCGTTTGCAACTGTAATAATTCCAGACTCATCATCATTTGAAATAGACCATTCAATCGCAGAAATACCAGAAAACGTATCCTTTACTGTAATAGTAAGTGGGATATTTCGATTATATAAAGGCACATTTGCAGAATCTGTTTTATTTGTGGCAATATCTTCTGTAATATCAATAGATGATGTGCTCCTATGAATATTATCATCTTCAATAATACTGCCATCAGCATTTACAAAGCCAGATTTATGCTCCACATTATCAACTACTTCAGCATAAACTGCTCCTTTAAAGCCCATAGGGATTGTAAAAATTGCATATGAACCTGTTTCGTCTGTAATATAATTTTCAACATCTGTATTATATACTGTTTGAACTGAGATTGTTCCATCAACATTAGAAAGGTATAGTGTTACTTTATTGATACCAGATGTTACACCGGGGTCATTCACATAAATTTTTACGTCAGTTTCTTTTTTGAAGTAGTACCCATATGTTGTTTTTGCTATTTCAGAACCCAAATCTTCCTGATTACCAAAAATAAATTTTGAAATAACAGGATTCTCTTTGTCGATATGCACTTTCAATTCATCAGAAGTACTACTGTTGCCAGCATTATCATGAGCAATTGCTTTGATTGTATAGTTATTTGCATCTACCAGTTCATATGTGTAGGTAGCTTCGTCCTGAAAACGATTTGCTTTAAAGTTGACACCTTCAAAATCAGTTTCTTTCTTTGAACTTCTATTATTTTCCTGAACATCAATATAATTCAAACCACTGTTGATATCTTTAGCTGAAACAACATACTCTATTTTATCACCATACCAAGTTTCACCTGCAACAGTATACTTAGCATAAGCAGAAGGTACGGTTACACTTACTGTTGGTTTATCATCTTCAAGCACCAGAGTTACTCCGTTTTCTGTATCACCTTTAAGCATAAGTTCTCCAATATCTGAAGATTCTACTGTATCTTTGCTTGCAAAATAATAAGTATTTGAATTTCCTATTTTATCATATACAACAATATAAGGGACAGCTTCATTATCAACCAGAAGGTTCTCAAATCTGTATAAACCGTTGTCTTCATCAATCGGCGTTGCGTTATATTTATGCAATTCGTCATCAGCCGTTGGCGCCCAATACAGAAATACCTTATCTGGATCAACACCAATACCATATTCGTTATCTTGAACATCAATATCTATAGATATAGTTTCATTTCCGAATATACCAAATGTAAAGAAATTAAGTATTGATGGATTCACTGAATAAGTTAAATCTTCAATTACAGGAGGAGTTGAATCCACAATAAAATCATAGTTTTTTTCATTTGAGTTGCCAGCCAGATCGACCAGATTAACCTCAACGGAATAATTTTTATTTTCTATATAATCACTGAGCGGTAACGAATATTCTGTTGATGTAACCTTTACATCATATTCGATAATTGTTGTTACTGTTTTCATTGTATCTGCAGAGTCATTATCCACTACTGTTGTAGTTATTGTTTCCGTGGCAGTTTCTTTGCATTCAACTGATGTAATCGTTGTACCATTTACGCTAATTTCATATCCAGCAATACCTACATCATCTTTCATGATGATATCTAGCACATCATCATCGGAAAATTCAGAAAAATATTTTTCTCCTGTTGGTGCTATAGTAGGTTCAAAAGTGACAATACAATCGTCAGCATCATTATTTATATCATAAAAAACCGTATCAAGATAGAAAGGTTCACTTGTATTTTGACCGTCTGAGGCTGTTACAGCAATACTATTTCCCTCATTTTCATTCAGCTCAAGCTCTGAAAGCTTAATATAATATGTTTTTTTATCTGAATTAGAATCGTTATTACAGCTCCACTGCCCCGATGTAATAGATATAGGTGTCGAGGCTTCATTTACAGTCACTAAAATCTCACTCAAATTATTATCTATAACTGTAACTGCAAGGTAATACTTGTCATTTGCAAAAATATGACTTATAAAATTGTTAAGAGATTTATGACCAAAAGTAAGGCACTCGAGAATAGTCGCTCCTTGTTGATCGTTATCTGCAATAGCGATTTCAGTGATTTGAGGAATGCTTGAGTCATGTGTGATATTCTCAATTTCCTGTTCACTGACATTATCTGCCATATCTTCAACATATACAGTAATTGTAGCATTTTCAACCAAGCTGTCAATCTTTAATGAAAATCCGACGATGTTTCCGGACGTATCATGATCAATCATATTATCATCAAAATCGGTAACTCCCCAATTGTTTATCTGATATGATACTTTCTTTATACCAGAAATAGAATCGGAAATTCCATTTTTATCACTAATCACCAAATAATTTCTCGAACCATCTTTTTCTGTATCCGTAGTAAGCTCAAAAGGTTCTGGATTCGATTTATCAAGGTGATATTGATATACTTCAGGATCAGCTATTTCGCATTCTTCATCAGGATATGCAGCCCAAAATACAATATAATGACTTCCTTCGTCGAGATCGTTCACACCTTCCCATTTTTCTGCATCTTTAAAATCAGGATTAATATTCTCCGTTACAGTAATCGTGTCAAAAATTTGATAAAAAATAGTTGCACCGTCAGAAGCTGATATCTGCCAATCTTTAAGATCATCATAATTAATCCACTTGTCTTGAACCAGAATGTTAACATTAAGATTTGGAGGAGATGTATCCTTAATCGTAGTTGTTGTCATCTCCGTTGTTGTTTCAACACTTGTAGCAGCTGTGACTTCTAATGTGCTTTCTTGTGTTTCTATAGATGTCACAGTTGTAGTTGATTCAAAAGATTCATCAATCTCTTCATTATCAACATCTGTCTGCATTTCTGTAAAAGCAGGTAAAGTTTCCTCTGCCACAATAACAAATCCACTATTCAGTGAAACACTCATAAACATTACGAAAGCAGAAATACCAGCTATGATTCTTTTACATATTTTCATTTTTATACTCCTTTCTGTATCGCATATGCATAATTATTTCCATTCAATTACATTACTGAAAACAAATACATGAATTAGATAAAATGACATTGAAAATAAAGCAAAATATATCATACCCCCATAAAGTTCACTCTTTCTTATTGTAATTCTGATTAACCAATATATCATGCAGTGCCACATATGAAGTACCTTTTATATATTCTTTCTTGAAAAGACTGTTGCCTTTTCTCTTATATGGGAAAAAAGCCATAGCACCGATAACCAGCACAATAACTGCAATAACCGCTGCTATAATAATGTACATATGCCATGTTTGATAATTAATGCCAAGCTTTCCATATATTCCGGTTATAGCAAGCACACCCAGTATTAAAAGAATTAAACACAGAGAACCAACTAAACCCGTTAATCCTCCATAAACTATATATCCGGCTATCGGGTGTTTCTGGAAACGCTTATCAATATATGACTTTATTTTTTTTATTATTTCCATAATTCACCTCAATTATTTTTTTCAAGACGATTCAGAAACTCTGTAACTTCAGAACGAGTTATATCATTAGCATCAGATATAACATTTATTGCTATGTCGCCCTTGTTGTTAAGTGCTATTGCAAGATGTCTGACAGAATTTCTATATTCAGTATTAGTTCCATTTTCTACCAATAAAGCATAAGCATCACTATAATTATAGTTGCTTATATTCTCCACGCTGTAAATAGCAACAGCTAAATCATATGCTGTATTTTTTTGAAACAATTCTACTTCGCTTATTGCTGACGAAATTGAAGAAAGTTCAGTTGCATTTGCATTTTTCATTATTTTCTCAATGTATATTACTTTTTCACTATCATTGTCAAATTGTTCAATCAAAGATACCATAAAGGACGCCTCCATTGAACTGATGACATCATCCTGTGAAAGATATTCGAAACATTCATCGCACACATCTTTTTTCTGACTGGCATCAG
>CAZTUV010000170.1:0-4230 GCA_964616595.1 uncultured Alistipes sp. | reverse complement strand
TTATATGCATTGATTCAGAAAAAAACGTATTCATATGTAAAGATAATTTATTATAAATTATACAAGACCTGTGGTTTCTTCAATACCCATCATTATGTTAAGACACTGAACAGCTGCTCCACTTGCACCTTTACCAAGATTGTCAAGACGTGAACACAATAAAATCTGTTCATCGTTTCCAAAAACAAATATCTGCATTTTATTAAGACCACTAAGTGTATTTGATGCAAGGAAAAATGTTTTTTGTTCTTCTTCTGACATTAAAGGCATTACTTCAACAAGTTTAGCGTTCTCATAGTGTCTGGAATACATTTCGTGAACTTTTCCGATAGTAATTTTTTTATCAAGCTGTCTTGTCTGAACAGGAACGCTTACAACCATACCACTGAAATAATCACATACCATAGGATTAAACATAGGTTTATATTTAAGACCTGAAATAATCTGCATTTCTGGTAAATGCTTATGTTGCTGTGAAAGGGCATACTGTCTTGGACTATTAAATTCTTCTGGTTTCTGGTCGCTTTCGTAAACAGCAATAGCCTTTTTTCCTGCTCCGCTGTAACCTGAAGTTGCATAGGCAAATACAGGAAAATCCGCCGGAATAATTCCATTATTAACAAGAGGGTATACTATCGATGCAAAACCACTTGCATAACACCCAGGAACAGCTACTCTGTTTGAGGCTTTGATTTTCTCCCTGTGTGCATTTGAAAGTTCAGGAAAACCATAAGCCCATTCCGGATTTGTACGGTGAGCAGTTGAAGCATCAATAATTCTTACATGGTCATTTTTTACAAATGACACAGCCTCTCTTGAAGCAGTATCCGGAAGGCACAGGAATGTATAATCTGACATATTTATAAATTTAGCTCTTTCGGCTGAATCCTTACGTTTTTCTTCACTTATGCGAAGAATTTCAATATCGTTTCTGTTTTCAAAACGCTCTGATATTTTAAGACCGGTCGTACCTTCCTGACCGTCTATATAAATTTTAACAGACATATTACTTCCTCCGATTTTTTGTACGTTTGTTGACTTTCCGTTCATATTTTACACGTTTAGGGTCTTTAAGGTCGGACTGGTCTTCAATCATAGAATGCCATATACTTATTACAAGTGTCAAAATAACTATTAAAGCAAACCATACAATATGTGCTTTAGGAATAACTGCAATCCATAAACCCATTACAAGTTCGCCGACAACCCATAATACTCCCATGAATATTGAAAGACCCATTATAAACATTACATCTTTTTTTTTCATAAATTATATCTCAAGAGTTTTTTTAGCTATATTAATTTGTTCCATTACGGCTTCCGGTGAAGGGCCTCCTTCTGATTTTCTTTCACGAACGCAAGTTTCAAGGCTTATAGCTTTATATACATCTTCGTCAAAGATTTCAGTCATAGCTTTGTAGTCGTTAATTGGTAAAGTTTCAAGAGTAAGATTTTTTTCAATACATTGTGCAACAAGAGCACCAGTTATTTTATATGCATCACGGAATGGCATACCCTTTTTAACAAGATAGTCTGCACAATCTGTTGCGTTTATGAAACCTTTTGCAGCAGCATTACGCATATTGTCTTTTAAGACTTTCATTGTGGAAATCATAGGAATAAATGTCTTGACACAAAGTTTGACATTATCCACAGCATCAAAAATAGCCTCTTTATCTTCCTGCATATCCTTGTTATATGCAAGAGGAAGTCCTTTCAGCATTGAAAGCAATGTTACCAAATCTCCGTTTACACGACCTGTCTTTCCTCTGATAAGTTCAGTGATATCAGGATTTTTTTTCTGGGGCATGATTGATGAACCAGTAGCAAAAGCGTCATCAAGTTCAATAAACTTAAATTCCCATGAACACCACATAATAATCTCTTCTGAAAAACGTGAAAGATGAGTCATAATAAGAGATAATGCACAATTAAGTTCCACGCAGAAATCACGGTCTGATACACCATCAAGACTGTTAGGCATAGGAGCTGTAAAGCCAAGTAATTCAGCTGTTTGTTTTCTGTTTGTTTTATAGGTAGTACCTGCCAAAGCTCCACTTCCTAAAGGACAGTAATTCATTCTCTTATAAACATCGTCAAGTCTGTCGATATCTCTAAGGAACATGAAAACATATGCCATTAAATGTTGTGCAAAAGTAATTGGTTGTGCTCTTTGAAGATGAGTATATCCAGGCATAATTGTTTCGGTATGCTGTTCAGCCATATTTACAAGGGTAACAGCCAGCTTTTTGACCAGTGAACGGATTTCTGTAATTTCGTCACGCAAATAAAGTCTTATATCAACAGCTACCTGGTCATTTCTTGAACGTGAAGTATGAAGTCTTTTTCCCACATCGCCAAGGCGTTTAGTTAGTTCGGCCTCGATAAACATATGAATATCTTCAGCAGACGGGTCAAGTTCAAGTTTGCCGGAATCAATGTCTGCAAGAATTTCTTTAAGACCGCCAATAATTTCAAGGCTGTCCTTTTTTGTAATAATACCGCAGTCGCCTAACATAGTAGCGTGTGCAATACTGCCCTGAATGTCATGACGGTACATTCTGCCGTCGAAAGCTATCGACGAATTGAAAGCATTTACAGTATCGTCAATCTTTTTGGAAAATCTTCCAGCCCACATCATATCAGCCATAATTTTTTCTCCTTTATAATTTTATTAATTAACAGAATAATGTAAATATCATTAAAGTACAACAGGCAGGAGTGACCCTGCCCGTGCAAATTATTACATCTGGAAAAATTATTTATTATTTCGTTTCTGGTCAAGCTTAGCCTTAACATGGATTGGAAGTCCGAAGAGGTTAATAAATCCAGCAGCATCAGCCTGATTATAAACTTCATCTTCATCAAAAGTTGCAACTTCTTCATCATAGAGAGTATATGGAGAAGTAACACCAGCGTTGATGATATTGCCCTTGTAAAGCTTGAGTTTAACGTCACCTGTAACTGTTTTCTGAGTTTCGTTGACAAAAGCACTCATAGCTTCACGGAGAGGTGTATACCATTGACCATTATAAACAATATCAGCAAATTTAATTCCAAGATACTGTTTAACTCTTGCTGTTTCCTTATCAAGGCAGATAGTTTCAAGAACTTCATGGGCATGGTAAAGAATAGCACCACCAGGAGTTTCATAAACACCTCTTGATTTCATACCAACAAGACGGTTTTCAACAAGGTCAGCAAGACCAATACCATTTTCGCCACCAAGTTTGTTAAGAGTTGTAACGATTTCAGTACCATTCATTTCTTTACCGTCAATAGCAGTAGGGATACCTTTTTCAAAATGAATTGTAACATAAGTAGGCTTGTCAGGTGCAGCAATAGGAGAAACACCAAGTTCAAGGAAACCTTCTTTTTCGTACTGTGGTTCATTAGCTGGGTCTTCAAGGTCAAGACCTTCATGAGAAAGATGCCATATATTCTTATCTTTAGAATAATTAGTTTCTCTGTTAATCTTAAGTGGAATATCATGAGCTTCAGCGTAATCTATTTCCTGGTCTCTTGATTTAATATCCCATTCTCTCCAAGGAGCAATGATTGCCATATCAGGAGCGAAAGCTTTTATAGCGAGTTCAAAACGAACCTGGTCATTACCCTTACCTGTACAGCCGTGACAAATAGCATCTGCACCTTCAGCGATAGCAATTTCAGCGATTCTTTTAGCGATAATAGGACGGGCAAAAGAAGTACCAAGAAGGTATCTGTTTTCATAAACAGCACCAGCCTGAACAGTAGGGAATACATAATCCTGAATGAATTCTTCTTTGAGGTCTTCTATATAGAGCTTAGAAGCACCGGTTTTTTTAGCTTTTTCTTCGAGTCCGTCAAGTTCAGTACCCTGTCCGACGTCAGCGGAAACAGCGATAACCTCACAATTATTATAATTTTCTTTAAGCCACGGAATAATGATAGATGTATCAAGACCGCCAGAATAAGCAAGAACTACTTTTTTAATATCCTTAGTCATTTTAAAAACCTCCTGAGTCAATTGAATTGATATCTATATTATACACTTATTACAAACAATGTCAAGAGGTTTTGAATAAATATTCATTTTTTCTGAAAATATTCAATTTTTAGTGCATATTATTCAATGATTTATAAAATGGCTTTTGGTTATAATAAAATACAATATAACAATATGGAAAATAATACATTAAAACCCGTTTAGTTTTGTGCGTTTTTACGATTTTTACTTAATTATTATTA
>CAZTUV010000169.1:0-4243 GCA_964616595.1 uncultured Alistipes sp. | reverse complement strand
ACCATTTGTTTTGAAACTTTCTTCATATAGTTCTGTAATTTCCTTTGTTTCGGACTGATTAAGTTCTTTTTTGTCAAGGATTTCAGCAGATAACTTTATATTTTTTCCATAATCCAGTTCCAGAATATCCTTTTCTTTTTCAAGGGCATCATCAAAAGTCAATATATATTCATACCATTCATCGGAACTTCCACAATTATGTTTAAGTTCATCTATGTATTCACTGGGGAGCATAATTTTCATCATTTTTTCAGAATTATTATGATTATAAGCACTTACAAAGTCAGTAATAGGTTTTTCATAATCCGGTTTTGTACTACGAACTACCTGTTTATCAGTTTCGCCACTGAAAATAAATACAATTATTTTTATAAATGCAATTATAATAACAGCTATACAAATGATTCCTATAACAATTTGTCGTCTGTTAGCAATAGCGGCATTTTTTATATCATTAACAGCCTGTTTTGGTTGGGAACGTGCCTTTATACTTTCAGAACAGTCACACAATGAACCGTCAGGAAGTTCCTTTCCGCAAAATCCACAAAAACGCATAAACTGAACCTCCGGAAAAATTATCAGATTTATAATAACATATGATTGAAACAACTGTATTGTAACACAAACAACAATTTATGTCAAGCAAAAAACAAGTATATTTATCTTCCGAATCCGTCACTTAGAAAACAAAAGTCCAATGACTTCCCCTAAAAATTAGTACTTAAACTTTGATTTTTTCTGAGGCACATAAATAATCCTATTCAAAACAAATTTTCGCCTGTAATTAAGAATTTATATTATACGCCCACAAGTTTATCCAAAAACTTTCGTGAACATATAGCGTAATCATTATAATTATATAGCTATAAATATCCTTTTTTTACGATGAAACTTTGAAAAATATAAAAGTTGCGAACTTAAGTCATGATACATACAGCAATTTATATCGGGCAATAACAAGTATATTTATCTTCTAAGTGTACTTGCAAAAATCATTAAATTTTCATGAACGAACAAAACACAATACCGAAATTTTAATATTCAGGAACTGAAAAAATATTATATAGCAGAATTTTCCATATAAACAGCTATTTCCCAAAAATTGAAATATTTAAAAACAAAACAATATGCAAAACTGAGTTATGACACATACAACAATTTATATCGGGTAAAAACAAGTATTTTTATCTTTTTTTAAGCTATTGATTTCATCACAAAAAAGTTGTATAATATTTCTATAATAAAAAAAGGAGGAAAAAATTTTGAACCAATCGGCAAAAATACTTAATATCCTTGAAAAAGCCGGTTTTGAAGCATATATAGTAGGTGGCTGTGTCCGTGATGCCATTATGAAACGTATTTCCCATGATACCGATATAACTACAAATGCCCTGCCTGAACAGATTATAGAAGTTTTCAAAGATTATAAAACGATTCCCACTGGTATAAAACATGGTACTATTACAATTATTGCAGATGACATTCCATATGAAATAACTACTTACCGTATCGATGGCAAATATTCAGACTCACGCCGTCCTGACAGTGTAGAATTCACTGCAAATCTACATGAAGATTTGGCAAGAAGAGATTTTACTGTCAATGCTATTGCCATGGATTCACAAGGTAAAATTTCAGACCCTTTTTATGGAGTAGAAGATATACATAATAAAATTATAAGATGTGTCGGTAGTCCGGAAAAACGTTTCTCTGAAGATGCATTGCGTATTATGCGTGCTATACGATTTTCATCTCAACTTGGATTTGAAATTGAAAAAAATACTGCCAGAGCAATTCACAAAATGAAAAGTCTTTTGAAAAATATATCCAAAGAACGTATCCGTGAAGAACTCGATAAACTTATATGTGGAAAAAATGCCCTTAATGTCCTTTTGAAATACAGCGATATTATAACAGCAATTATTCCTGAATTTGAAAAATGTCTGGGATTCAACCAACATTCCCCATATCATAAATATACAGTATGGGAACATATTGCACATTCTGTCAGCTTTGCTCCACAGGATAATATCCAAATACGACGTGCATTGTTTTTCCATGATATAGCCAAACCTGTTTGTGCAAAGTTTGATGAAACAGGCAGAGGACATTTCTATAATCATGCAAAAATCGGTTCAGAGATGACAAAAAGCATAATGAAAGGTCTTCGCTATGACAATAATTCAATAGATAACACTGTAACATTGATTCTATATCATAGCAATAAAATTAATGACAGAACCGATATCAAAAAGCTCATGTCAATTATGGGGGACAAGCTTTTAATTGAATTGATTGAAATGAAAAAATGTGACAATTCTGCAAAAAACGACTTTGTACGTGACAGCAATATTAAACTTGAAGAGATTCTGTCAGAAACTTATAAAATAATTCAAAACAATGAATGCAGAAATTTACATATGCTTGCCGTAAATGGTACTGACCTTAAAAATATAGGATTAAAAGGTGCTGAAATCGGCAACACTTTAAAAGAAATACTTAATCTTGTAATTGAGGAAAAACTTCCCAATGAACATGATGTATTATTTAACTATATTAAAAACAGAGGTGTAATAAAATGATTGGTCATATTCATTCAACAGAAAGCTTTGGGACAGTAGATGGCCCAGGAGTAAGATTTGTAGTATTTTTTCAAGGCTGTCCCCTCCGCTGTAAGTACTGTCATAATCCCGATACATGGGAATTCGGAAAAGGTCACAAAATGACCGCTGAAGAACTTATTAAAGAATACGACTCTTATAAGGAATTTTTTAAATCCGGCGGTATTACTGCCACAGGCGGTGAACCACTGGCTCAACCGGATTTTCTGGCCGAACTATTTGCACTGGCTAAATCAAAAGGTATCCATACTTGCCTCGACACATCAGCAGGTGTTTATAATCCGAATGAACATTCAAAAATTGATAATGCTTTAAAATATACTGACCTCGTAATGCTTGATATTAAACACATTGACCCGATTGAACACAAGAAACTGACAGGATTTGACAATAAAAATATACTCGCATTCGCTGAACATCTGCGTGACCTTAATATTCCAGTATGGATAAGACACGTTGTTGTTCCAGGTATAACGGACAATGATGACGAACTGTTCAGATTAGGCGAATATCTTTCCACACTCAGTAATCTGAAAGCTCTTGATGTACTTCCATATCATGATATGGCAAAGCCTAAATATGCTAATCTTGGTATCGAATATCCTCTTGGTGATACTCCGGCTCTTCCCAAAGAAAAAGCTGTACACGCAAGACAAGTTATAATACAGGGTATAAAATCAGGTCTTAAAGGCGAACGTCATTAATAACATTATTCTATTCAATGTATAAACTTCCATTAATCTGTACACAATATTAATGGAGGTGTTATACGTGAAAAAAAATGTATTGACAGAAAACAAAATCAAAGGTTCAAAAAGCTTCTATGTAGCTCTTGGAATAAGTGCAGTAATGATTGGAGCAGCTTGTTTATTTGCATATGACGAAGGCGAAAAAATTACTGACAGTCAACTTAATGCCAGTATTTCCTTGCCTGATACCGCTGTGGATAAAAAATCCAGTGATATTCCCAAAGCAACTACAACCGCATACGTTGTTGCAAATATCCCCGTTACAACAACTGAAACAACAGACATACCAGTAATTATTGAAACTATTCCCGTTGAAGAAGTAATAATTGAAACTCCTGAAGAAGAATTTAATCAGGTTATAGCCGATATCGACCCGACAGAAGAAGTAATAGCTACTGAAAATGATTCCATTGAAACCGTTTCTGTAAAACTCGATAACGTCAAACCACCACTTGCAGATATTTCAAATATTCTGAATCCATTCAGTGGAACAGAACTCGTAAAAAATGAAACAACTGGTTCATGGCAAACTCACAATGGAACAGATTTTGAAGCAGAAATAGGCGATGAAGTATATGCTGTATCAAATGGTGAAGTGACTTCTGTTACAAAAGATGCCTTATGGGGAATCACTGTGACTATCGACCACCATAATGGATTTGTCTCAAAATATTGCAATCTTTCTGAAACTCTTTCAGTGCAGGAAGGTGATACAATTATAAGTGGAGATATTATTGGATATGTTGGTCAGACAGCTGACATTGAAAGTTCAATTTCGCCACATCTGCACCTCGAAATCACTCATAACGGAAATTTTACCGACCCACTAAATGCTATTAAATAATATCATTTCCCCCACCTAAACCGATGGGG
>CAZTUV010000168.1:0-4360 GCA_964616595.1 uncultured Alistipes sp. | reverse complement strand
GTCAAGGGCAGTTAAACTTTTATAAACCATTAAAATAATAAGAGACTAATCCGTATTATAACGCTTAGTCTCTTATTGTTTTATATTAATGTAATAAATGCGTAAAAAGTTGGCAACACAAACAATATGCTGTCAAATCTGTCCATAAGTCCACCATGACCAGGCATAATTTTACCATAGTCTTTAAAGCCTATTTGTCTTTTGACCATAGATGCGGACAAATCCCCTACTGTTCCGATAATTGCACAAACGATTCCCATCAGGAAAGTAAATATTGCTGTTTTGGTTTCAAAACCGTCGTATACACAAAAAGCAATTAAATAAACAATACCTGTTGTAAGAATGCCACCGATAAAGCCTTCGATAGTTTTTTTAGGGCTTATTTCTGGGCAAAGCTTGTGTTTTCCGAATGCAACACCTGAAAAATACGCTCCGGTATCAGCAATCCAAGCCCCGCAAAGTCCCATAATGAGCAGAAAAAGACCATCTTTACTATAATTGTTTATTTTAACCATTGTTGACATTGATTGTGGGACAAGTATCATTATTGCAAGAACAAAAAATATTTGTTCGTATCTTATTTCCTTGTGTTTTTTCAGCCATGTGACAAATATCACAAAAGCACACAACAAAGTCATCAGAAACATATAACTATCGGTTTCATATTCATAAAGTAAAGGTGTAGATATTCCGCATATTTCTGAGGAAATAAGAATAGGGATACATTTATGCAATTTGACGGCTCTGAGAAGTTCAAAAAGCATAATTGCAATTATTGCCGAAACAGCTAACGGCAGAACAATTGTATTATGAAAATACAATATCACTATAAGTATAATAACTCCAACAGTTCCAGAAATAATTCTTGTAAGCATCATACGCCTCCGAAACGTCTGTTTCTATGCTGAAATTCGGTTAAAGCCTTATCCAGTTCCTTAGGACTGAAATCGGGCCACAAAACATCTGTAAAATAGTATTCAGCATAAGCACATTGCCATATAAGATAATTTGACAGTCTGAGTTCACCGCTTGGACGGATAAGCAAATCCACATCTGGAAAGCCTGCTGTATAGAGGTTATCTGCTATTGATTGTTCAGTTATATCCTCCGGATTAAGCGTACCATTTTTAACCTGTTGTGCCAGTAATCTTGCAGAATGTGCTATTTCGTCACGACCGCCATAATTCACTGCCATCATAAGATTCATTTCTGTATAATGTGCAGTATCCTGTTCAAGTTTAATCATTTTTTCCTGCAAATCATCATCGAAAGCTGATTTGTCGCCTAAAAATATCATTCGTGTATTTTCGCTGAGGAAGTTTCTTACATCGACGATATAATCACGGAACAAATCCATAATAGTATCTACTTCTTCTTTTGGACGTTGCCAGTTTTCGGTTGAAAAAGCGTAGAAAGAAATATTTTTCAGCCCGATATCCTTACAATAACGAACCATTTTTTTAAAGTTTTTTGCACCTTCACGATGTCCGAACGAACGGGGCAGACCACGTTTTTTAGCCCATCTGCCATTACCGTCCATTATAAATCCAACGTGTTGAGGGAGAATAATCTGAGATTGTTCTTCCCTGTCTTTTTTACCAAATAATGCCATAGTTCTCCAATCAGACGGTCATAATTTCCTTTTCTTTAATAGAAACGGATTTATCAACTTCTGCACAGAATTTATCTGTCAAATCCTGTACTTTCTTTTCACAATCTTTAAGGTCGTCCTCTGTGATTTCGGAATTCTTTTTCATTGTTTTGAATTTATCCATAGTATCACGTCTGATTGAACGTACTGTAACTTTACATTCCTCGCCGTATTTTTTTATATCCTTGCAAAGGTCTTTACGTCTTTCTTCTGTAAGCTGTGGGAAAACAAGGCGAATAACATTACCATCATTAGTAGGATTGATTCCGATATCAGATGCAAGGATAGCTTTTTCAATGAGTTTGAGAGTTGACCTGTCCCAAGGCTGAATAACAAGGATTCTTGCTTCAGCGACTGAAACAGCAGCCATCTGGTTGACGGGAGTTGGAGCACCATAGTAGTCAACGAGAACCTTATCAAGAACAGCAGGATTTGCACGACCAGCACGGATTGATGCGAATTCATTGCTAAGTGCGTTAAGGCTCTTGTTCATTTTTTCTTTTGTGGTATTAATAAGTTCTTTCATAGTAATGATTCCTTTCTCAGAATTAATTGACAGAAACGATAGTTCCTATATTTTCACCCATAACGGCATCGTAGATATTATCAGGGCGGGACAAATCGAAAACAAGCATTTTCATGTTATTGTCACGGCACATTGTAGCGGCTGTGCTATCCATGACAGCAAGACCATCATTAAGCACCTGACTGAATGTAAGTGTATCGTATTTTTTAGCGTCTTTAAACTTATGTGGGTCTTTATCATAAACGCCATCAACAAGCGTTGCCTTGAGGAAGATATCTGCCTGAATTTCAATTGCACGGAGAGATGCACCTGTATCGGTTGAGAAGAATGGGCAACCCGTACCACAGCCAAGAATTACAACTCTACCCTTATTAAGATGATTGATAGCTTTGTTTCTGATATATGGTTCAGCAACCTGTTGCATTGTGATAGCAGTCTGAACTCTGACATCACAGCCAAGAGATTCAAGGACATCAGCAAGTGCAAGAGCATTCATAGCGGTTGCAATCATACCGATATGGTCAGCACGTGTTCTGTCCATAGTCCCGCTTGAACGACCACGCCAGAAATTACCGCCACCAACTACAATAGCAACTTGAGTGCCTGCATCGATACATTTTTTTACGCTTTTGCAGATTTCGGTAATCACTTCAAAGTCAAGACCATTTTTTTTATCGCCAGCTAAAGCCTCGCCACTTACCTTCAATAGTATTCTCTTATATTTTGGTTCCATATTGCACCTCGCAAAGTTATTTGTAATAATTATACATTAATTCTATCACAGTTTTCTATTTTTGTCAATACACTTTTAACAAACAGATTTCAGGTAAAAAAAATCGTTGTAAATTGCAACTGCAACATACAACGAAATATAACGCGGATTGAGAGATTTGAACTCTCGCACCGGTTTCCCGACCTACTCCCTTAGCAGGGGAGCCCCTTCACCACTTGGGTAAATCCGCACAATATGGCGGAGAGGGTGGGATTCGAACCCACGTGCCCGTTAAGGCAAACGGTTTTCAAGACCGCCTCGTTATGACCGCTTCGATACCTCTCCGTGTTTTTGTTTTTTATTTTTGTCGTATCCCTTACGACATGTATTATTATATCACAGCTTTCAAAAAAAGTCAACACTTTTTGATGACGAAAAATAAGAAAATTTTCGCTAATTTTTTGTTTATTTTTGCCAATAGATGTATTTGTTCTCTTTTATTAAACAGACAGCAATATGAGCTTTATTAACATAACTTTTTTGTTTTGTATTATTTAGTACTTCAATCCACCAATGAAATCGACAAAACTCACTATACCTGCTCATAATTCATCATAGTTTTTGTGCAACCAAACAATTTATATACCCATTCGAGAAATGCCACCTAAACTTTGGATTTACACTTTTTGAAATGTGTGCTATAATTTCACTATCATATGAAAGGGGTTATAAATCATGTCCAACATAATTAAAAAAACACTTGCAGGAATACTTCCAAAGTTAGGAATATCTCCTAACATAAAAGGTTATCATTATATTTGTGAAGCGGTTCAGATTTTCCTTGATAGCCAAGAAACTACAGTAAGCTTTTCAAAGGAAATTTATCCTAAAATTGCCACTCATTATAGTGTGACTTCATTATCAATTGAACGTGCAATAAGAAATGCAATACACGTTGGATACAATCGTTGTGACATGGCATTCGCTGAAAGTATATTTCAAAATACTTTACAAAGTAAATCTGATGTCCCGACAAATACGCTTTTCATTACTTCAATTGCACAATGGATAAAATTCAGTTAGCTTGATAAGCTTAAAGCAGAGATATTAAAAAAGTTTAAAAAAATTGTAAATGGGGGTTGATTTTTATAAAAATATATGGTATAATATAAACAAGTTAATATTCTGCCTTGTTCGAGTAATTATAGTTTTTATAATCCAACACATCTTACTAGGGAATTCAGCTCCGGCTGTGGATTGCAGACCTCCCGTTTTCGGAAGAAGGGAGCGTGAAACATTCGGGCGTTTACCCACCTGCCTCGTGCGGGTTTTATGCACTATATGACGGCAAGGCGGATTATTTTTATAAATATTGAAATTAAAAGAACCAGCATAATACTGGTTCTCAGCCTGTCCCAAAACCCCGATATCAGATTTGACATCGGGGTTAAAAATTTAGTTGATGATAAAA
>CAZTUV010000167.1:898-4475 GCA_964616595.1 uncultured Alistipes sp. | reverse complement strand
ATTAAATATCCATACCAATTACTTACAACATTCATTCCACTTTTCGCACTTATTTTATGTATATTTAAATTACCAATGACTTTTTCTGTCCAAAAAAATTGAAATATTTCCTATAATGTCTAAGTTTATTTTCAATATCAGCATGATTCCATGACCAACAAATAACAGATGTGGATGGAGTTCTTGAACACCATCGTAGATAATGGTAGAACGTTTTAACAGGCTTTCTAGTTATTTAGATAAAAAAATTTATCTGATGACTTTTTTATTTTTCAGTTGTAAAAAAAGTATGAAATTTTCAAAAAATTGCTCTGCTAAAAACTAAAAATATTATTAGGTGCCACCCATAACGTGGCACAGGGTGAAACTAATTTAGCAAGCAACGTTTGTGTTGTAACACAAGCCGATTTTCAAAGTTTTGAAAATTAATTTGGAAGATTCACAAACCCTCTTACAGGCAAAAAGTAAAAGATATAATTATATAATTTGAGAGTGAGTGGAAAAAAAGAAAAAGCTGTTTGTGATGAGATTTCAGTAAAGACTTATCAAGAGCATATGGACGTTATGAATGACAAACGAACAAATAAAAAAATGTTCTCGAGTGAAATAAGGATACTGCAATTCCACTGGTTTTAGACAATGGGTAGTTCATTATCAGAAATAGTTATTGTAGACGGGTGTAACATTACACCTGTCACCCCATTTCACAAAAACATCACAATTGTATATAATCTTATAAAAAATAATTTTTCTTTAATAGAGGGTTTGGAGGACTTCCCAAAATTGCTTTGTGCGTACGCACAAGCGTTGCTTGCTAAATTAGTTTCACCCCGTGCCACGTTACGGGTGGCACCTAATAATATTTTTAGTTTTTAGCAAAGCAATTTTTTGAAAATTTCATACTTTTTTTACAACTGAAAAATAAAAAAGTCATCAGATAAAATTTTTTTTATCAAATGACTTGCAAATTTTTCTTGTTTGTGATATAATAAATAAGCAAGGTGCAATGCACCTACTGTCTGACTTCTGTTTGGCGACGGAAGAAAGACGCTGAAACAAAGTTACCAAAACTAACTTGCTTAGCTGTAAGAATACATAACACCCTAACCTTGATATTAATTATATCAAAGTTAACTATTAAAGTCAAGAGGGAAGTTATAAAAATTTTCTGATGGAATGAATTTCTTTTTATCAGTTTTTTATACAGTGAAATATAAGTTGCGGTTACTTTCTTTCAGTTCCGCAACTTTTTTGTTAATTGGAATGAAAAAAATTTTTATAAAGGAATGGTAAAACTATGAATAATAACAGAGAGATTTTAAAGACATTTCTTCCTGAATACATACAGGAAATAACACAAAAGTCAAGGGGCAAGAATCAGTATGTCTGTCCTTTCTGCAACAGTGGTACAGGCAAAAACGGTACAGGTGCCTTCACATTCTATCCAGAAACAAACAGTTATAAATGCTTTGCTTGTGGAAAATATGGAGATATTTTTTCGCTTTATGCCGAAATGAATAGTTTGTCGATATCTGATTTTCCTGTTATTATTGATGAACTTTCAAATAAATATCATTTGTCAGCAAGTGATAATACTCAAAGTATAGACTCAAATACATTGGTAAAAGTGCGTTCACACGTATACCAAAATATAAATATGGATAAGTTAGCTGTCAAGACTATTTATAAAAAGCCTGACGGCTCTAAAACCGCTCGTTGGGAACGTTATGAGGGCAATACACTTGTCAAGAACTTGAACGGCTTACAAATGCCCTTATATCACGTCTACAACCTTACTGACAACACAAAGCCTGTATTTATCGTTGAGGGTGAAAAAGACGTCGAAACCATGGAAAAACTGGGCTATGTTGCAACAACAAGTCCAAATGGTGCAGGTTCTAAATGGAAGAAAAGCTATACCGATTGTATAAAAGACTTTGACGTCATTATTCTTGCTGATAATGATGAGGTTGGCTTAAAATATGCTACAAATGTAGCTGAGAGTATCATTCAGACGGCTCATTCTGTTAAATTAGTGCCTTCACAAGCTCTGTATAAGCCATTACAACCTAAGGGCGATATATCAGATATTGTAGACTGTATAGGTTCTGAAAATACCATACAGCTTATTAATTATGCTATAAACAGCAATGAGTATATTTTTGCTTCTAAGCCATCATACGAATTGCACTCAATAAAAAGAAAAAGACAAATAATCACTTATGAATTATTTGCTGAACATCTTGAAGAACAGGGTTATTCTATAAAATACAATCAGATTACTCATAATTTTGAGTTTTTCGGCTTTGATGAAAGAGAAAGCAAAGAACATTTGGCAGAGAATGTTCCGACAATCCTTCATGACCAGTTGAAAGTGATGTATACTCACGTCACAAAGCAAGTTATAATGGACTATATAACCCGATATGCCACAAGAAACAGATATAATCCTATTCTTGAAGCTATAAAGTCAGTGAAATGGGACGGTATTGACCGTGTGGAGCAGATTTACAACACCTTCAAAATACCGGCAAATACGGAAGAAGGAAGATATAGCAGAACGTTTATACTCAAATGGCTTGAACAGTGCGTTTGTGGACTGTACAATAACATTGATAATCCGTTTTCGCTTGATATTATACTTGTTTTTCAGGGTAAGCAAGGCATAGGAAAGACACGTTTCTTTGAGATGCTCGCACTAAATTCAAGGTATTTCGGCGAGGGTATCTCTCTTGACCCACGTGACAAAGACAGCATTATGCAGGCAACAAGCAAGTGGATAAGTGAATTGGGTGAAATTGGCTCAACTATGCGTAAGGATATGGATACAGTTAAAGCTTTCCTTACTAAGTCCACAGATGAATACAGAACACCTTACGGCAAAGCAAGCCTGCACTATCCGCGTATAACGTCTTTTGTTGGTACTGTCAATGATGAACAATTCTTGATAGACCAGACGGGCAACAGACGTTTTGTTACTATTCCTCTTGATCCAAATCTTATCATTGACTATAATTCACAAATCAAGCCCTTTGATGCACTTCAGCTTTGGGCTCAGATATATCATATGGTCAAAGATAAAGACAAAGCCAGCTGTTTCAGACTTTCAGAAGATGAAAAACGCTATCTTGAAAGTCGTAACTCTGCATTTGTCAAGCCAATGAAAGGAGAATGCGAGGTACTCGACGTTTTAGCAGAACAACAAACTCCACAGTCTGGTTATCAATGTACAGAAAAAGAGATGACTGTAACACATTTCATCCAGCATAACAACTTAAAATATAATGCTAATATAGTGGGTAAAGTTTTGAAAAAATATGGTTACATACCTATGAAAAAAAGAATTAATGGAATAGTAACTCAAGTTATTAAACTTCCATATAAGTATTATTGTTACAATTTGAATTAATCTATTATTAACTGAATATTTTATTCAGGTGTTGCAAGCAATTTTTAAGAAATGCTTACAACGCCTTAAAGTGTTGCAAGTAATTAAATGAAATGCTTGCAACACCTTAAAAATGTTGCAAGTAATTAAATGAAATGCTTGCAACACCTTAAAAATGTTGCAAGTAAT
>CAZTUV010000167.1:0-798 GCA_964616595.1 uncultured Alistipes sp. | reverse complement strand
TAAATGAAATGCTTGCAACACCTTTTTTTGGCTATTTATAGCTTACTGGTATTATTACCTTTGTGCATTTTGACATAAATGTTGCAAGTACGCAAAAAAAGTGCTTGCAACACCTTTTTTGGGCTATTTATAGCGGTTATTTCTATAAAATATGTAAAAGTGTTGCAAGTACGCAAAAAAAGTGCTTGCAACACTTTTTTAACGTAATATAGCTTTAAATAAGCTTTTGTTGCAAGTGTTGTAAGTATTTTACTATAGAAAATAAAAATTTTCAAAAAGAATAAAAACAATTATTACAAAATGGTAACAAAAAAATGCAAAAACACTGTTTTTTATACTTTTACAAGAAATTTGCTTGCAACACCTACAACACTATATGAATTTTTGGCTATTTATAGCAAAAAAAAGGTGTTGCAAGCAAAAAAAAAGGTGCTTGCAACACCTTGCAACACCTTGCAACACCTTCTATTTGTATAAAATGACGAATGCCATTTCTATAAGAATAATTTATTTAACTAGATGCTCTTTCCCATGTTACAAATTGGGTCAGGTTTAAATTTGCTGCCATGAATTTGAAAAAGTTCGCTATTCGGAGTTGGCATAAAGATAGTGACCTCCGTTTTTACTTTGTTTTTCCATTTCTTTCTGAAATTTCTGCTTAATTTTATCATCAATTAAATTTTTAACCCCAATATCAAAACTGATATCGGGGTTTTTGGATAGGCTGAAAAGAGAGTTCAAGGCTCTTTTTTTATAAGATAAATATTATTTAGATTTCATAGACCTTTTTCAATCTTA
>CAZTUV010000166.1:0-4490 GCA_964616595.1 uncultured Alistipes sp. | reverse complement strand
GTTCGACTGGCTGAGGTTCAAACAATGGTCTGTTTATAAAATATCCTTGTAGTAAATCCACACCACTTTCTATCACTGTACGCAATTCGTTTTCTGTTTCTACTCCTTCGGCAAGAATTTTTATATTTTTATCTCTTGCGAATTCAACAAGATTACATATAATTGTACGTCTGCTGATATCCCTGTCGCAACCGCTTATAATTGAATGGTCGATTTTTATTATGTCAGGTTTCATTGTCAGCAAAGCATAATCACTGTTATAACCTGTACCAAAATCATCAAGTGCTAAAAGGGCGTTCCATTTTTCAAGGCGTTTTATTTTACGGATATTATATTCTTCATTAACATTTTCGCTTTCAGTTATTTCCATAACGATTTTATTGGTAATATTATGATTTTCTTTTTCTATGATGTCAATATCAGAATCTTCAAGAACAGAATTGGAAATAGTATTTATAAAAACATAAGCATCTTTAGAAATATTACCTATATCACGTTGCTTTTTAAAAGTTCTCAGTGATTCAATCCAAGTAAGGCGTTCTATTTCGTAAAGTTTTGCTCCGGTTTTAGCGATTCGGAAAAGTTCAGTCGGTGAATGAAGTATTGAAGATTGTGGTCTCATAAGTGCCTCATAGCCGAACACTTCCCCTGTTTTTGCGGATATTATAGTATGGAATGCATATTTAATACGACATTCATCAATTATTTTATTCATTTCTTCTATTCCGGTTATAAGTACGGAATCTCTCATATATAAATCCATATTAAACTCAGCTGTTGCACCTTTTGTAGTATGTTTAATGGTATACATTGCAAAATCTGCATATTTCATAAGGAGTTCCGGAGATTTAGCGTCATCCGGATACCATGAAATTCCTGCACTGGCACGAATTTTATAATGTGTCCCGTCTGATAAAAGGCAATAGCTTTTAAGTAAGTCAGCACGGATTTCTGCAATAACTTCACGTATTTCATCTTTTGAAGAAAATCCATATAAAAATATATTGAATTCATCACCGGATAATCTGGCAACTATACCTCTGTATTTCTGAAAACCTTTAAGTATAGTAGCAGCAGTTTTAATATAGTCATCACCAAAATCATGTCCATATGTATCATTTACATATTTAAGGTTATCCAAATCCACCATTATAAAAGCTGCGACTTTCAGTTTTTCGGGTTCATCGAATATTTGGTTGACATGATGATAATAAGCATGGCGATTAAGAAGTCCGGTTGTCCCATCATAATCACGTTCATATTCTATGCGTTGTTTTTCAAGAATGGTATTGGTTATATTTTGTAATACGCCCATTGTTTTGTTAGCACTGCGTACAATGCTGAGACGCATCCAGATAATAGTACCATTTTCCTGAGAGATAGAATATTCTTTAGAAAAGCTTGTTTCACTTTTAGAATTAATTGATATACATTCAGTAATAATTTTTCGTGTTTCATCTGCGACTATGCTTTCGAGGAAAGTTTTTCTGCCTATAACTATATCTTCTTCATAGTCAACGGGAAGATTAAGTAGTTTCAGCATACTTTGACCTACAAATACACTTCCGTCCATACTGTCATACATAAATGTACAGAGTCCGACATTTGCAATATTTAATATTTTAGAAACCTGTGACGAAAAACTTTGTACATCTATTTGAAGTTGAGTTATAGCATCTGTAAGTTCATCGAGTTCATAAATTTTAGTTGACTGAAAAGAAATAACTTTATTATAGCTGTTATTATTTTTCATTGTACGGATAACTGTTGATAATGGTTTGATAACTTTATGGCAACTCACAACAATAACAATAATACTTACAGCAATAGAAATTATTGTTGAAATCACAAGCATTTTTATAAGATTTGTAAAAATAAATAATATATCGTCTTTTTCAGCCACTGAAACTAATGCCCACTGGTCTTCTGCATAAATGCTTTCTGTATCATAGAGGTTCATAATTTGTATATTTCCAATAGTATCTATTCCGGAATCAAGATTAAAAGAATAAATATCTTCATCTATTTGTTCGCTTGGACGTAGACTGCTTTGAGAACCAATAAGTCTGTTGAAAGATGCACCGGAATGCATACATATATTAAAAATATCAGAATTATCCTTACCATTGCATAAAACATAGCAGGCACTTTCATTTATGAAATCATTTGGCGGAAGATTTACAAGGATAGTTTTTTCAGTAAGACCAATACCAATTACACCATAGACTGTTCCGTCATCTGCAATAAGTGGAACAGTATATTTCATGCTGTTTATGCTGTTATCATTTATACTTGAAAAACCACTCCAATAACCTAATCTTTCAAGCGGAAAAGTATTATTTTCCTGAGCATTTTGGATAGTGCGGTAAAAGAAATCGTAATTTTGAATATCATCGGAGTCAGATTCCATATAAGATGTCCAACCGGAATCAAGGATTATTTTAAATTCCTTAGAGATGGAAGAGTATCCCATTTCCATAAGTAAATCCTTATATCCTGAATCAGTTGCAGGGTCAAGGTCTCTGAGGTATATACCCGAATTCACATTATATGATGCAGATTCATTATAAAGATTACCAGTATCTAAAATAATGAAAACATCATTTGCAAGACTTCTTCTCAATAAGTAGATTAAATCGTCAACAGATGCTTCAATCAGTTCCCGGTTGAATTCTTTATTCGTCTGAATCTCTGATATATCCGTATCATTTTCTTGTAATTTCTGACGGACGATATCATTTATTTTTTCAGCTGATTCATAAACAAATGTAGTTTTCTGACAAAGTTCTTTTTCGATATATTCTGTTCTGTTACGTGTTTTTTCGGTAAGAGTATCGTAAGCATATTTTTTTATAGAGGAAAATTCGCCACCAAATGAAAGTACAGAAAAAAATACTATAAGCTGAAATAATATCAGCAATAACATTGGAACAAGTAATCTTACTAACATTTTCTTTTTTCTGAATTTTTTTTCATCTGGCTGGTTAAAATCTTTTGTCATATAAATCTCCTTCCAGATATACAGATGGTTTATTCCAAACCAGATGCAGTATGTAAACCTGCCGAAAATTCATTGAACCATTTTTCAAATGCATTGTCAGAAATATAGTTTTCAATGACAGTTTCACGGTTTTCTCCGTCAGAAATTTTTTCCTGAATTTCCTCAAAATCAGCTTTGGCAGTTTCCTGTATATAGTTTTCCAGAAATTCTCTTGTTTCGGATATGTTATCGAAAGGCTTAGCAACATAAAGGTTATAATTTTCAATCTCATCAATAGCAACTGTTATTGCTCTTGAAAGAATATTATTTTCTTGATTTTCTATTTGTGAAGAAATAAGATTTTTATCATTGGAATCTTTTTTTACAGGCATATAACCTGAATCAACTGCAAATGATATATTTTGTTCTTTTTCAGTAAACCATTTTAGAAATACTGTACAGGCGTATTCTGTTTTTTCATCTGATTTTACAACAACCATTCCTGCACCTTGTTGTACAATATATGGGTCAGTACCTTCAAAGTTAGGAACAGGAAGTACAAGTGATTCTATCGGATATGTATAATCATCATCTATTGTTATAGAATTCGGAAAATATGCAGAACCTGTAGTGGAACAAATAAGTGCAATTATTTCACCTGTTTTAGCGTCATCACTGCGATAACGGCTTTGTGCGGAAAAATATCCCTTTACATAAGGAACATAATAGTTATCCCAGAGTTTACGAACTGCTGTCTTATCTATGTTAATAATCAATTTTCCGTCTTTTTCGGTTACGAATTCTGCATTAAGCTGTTTAGCTCCTATAATCATATAATTTGCAATAGAATCACGTCCGAAAAACGCTTTCCCATCATTTTCGACATCCGGGGTAAGATTATCAGTATATTCATAATATTTTTCGGCTGTTTCAACGACGCCTTCCCACGTTTTAAGGGAATCTGTTGTCACACCTGAACTTTCTGAAAACTTTTCCCAGTCGGTAAGATTAATTATCATAATTTCCGTACTTTTGGCAGTGGGAAATATTTTTAGGCTATTATCGGAATTTATTTTTCCTTCTTCTATATATCCGTCAATATATTCAGAGAGTTCTTTTTCTGTAAAGTATTCAGAAAGGTCAACTGCATATCCAAGTTTATCAACTTCATAGGCTGTATCAGAATATGATGCGAACATATCCGGCATATCTTCTGCACCGGCTTTTTGTTTTGCTGAATTAAGTACATTAGCAGAAAGTTCATCTATATCGCCTTTATTATATGCCTCAATAACAATACCTTTTTCCCGTCCAACGGTTTCATTGAATTCTATAATAGCGTTATCAAAATTTTCCTGTTGTACTCCATTATAGTAATGCCATATAGTTACAGTAGCTGGATTTTCGGGGTCAAGATTATATTTCTTATCAGCTGATTGTTCAGAAGTTGAACAACTGTACATGGCAGTTATACAAAATACTGATATCATAGATATAATTTTTTTAAAAT
>CAZTUV010000165.1:0-4536 GCA_964616595.1 uncultured Alistipes sp. | reverse complement strand
GATGTAGTATAATGGCATCGGCAATGCCAGTGCTGACGGTGGCAGAAAATACAAATATTATATCAAATTCTACATTTGACAGTAATATCAACGGTTGGAGTACTTATAAAGAAAGTGGCGGAAACTGTTCACTTGGACTTGAGGACGGCAAACTTGCTCTTACAGTAAGCAGTGTCGGAAAGCTTAATTATTCTGTACAAGTCTGTTACGATATTGTTCCACTATATCAAAATGGGGTTTATCGACTTAAATATGATATATCTTCTACTATTGACAGAGATGTTGAAGGAATGATTCAACAAAATGGTGGAACATATCAGGCTTATACATGGAAAAAACTTTCACTTACATCAGAATCGCAAACAGTTGAATATGAATTTACAATGGAAAAAGAAACCGATATTATGGCTAAAATGGTATTCAATTGCGGAACACAAGGTGAAGATTTGCCAGAACATACAATATATATTGATAATGTTTCACTTGAATTGATAGACGATAGTAATGTTGATTATAGTGCAACACGTCCATATGAACCTGATATTGTGACAAATCAAGTTGGATATCAGAATGAAAGTACTAAAACGGCGGTTTTCCGAAACGTTACAGATGAAACTGAATTTTCTGTAATTAATTCTGATACCGGCGAAACAGTCTATACAGGAAATCTTATAAATAATGGATATAATAATTTGGCTGATGAAAATAACTGGACAGGTGATTTTTCAGAAGTAACTGAAAATGGTAATTATTTTATAAAATGTGGAAATCTTGATGATTCATATACTTTTGCAATTGGTAATGATGTGTATTCTAATCTTCTTGATGATACTGTAAAAATGCTTTATCTTCAGCGTTGCGGAGTAAATGTTGATGACGAAACGTTCGGTCATGAAGCTTGTCATAATACATTGGCAACAATCTATGGAACTGATGAACAAATTGATGTTTCTGGTGGTTGGCATGATGCCGGTGATTATGGTCGTTATATAGTGCCTGCTGCTAAAGCTGTTGCTGATTTGCTATATGCATATGGTGAAAATCCTGATTTATACAGTGATAATACGGGTATTCCGGAAAGCAATAATGGTGTTCCTGATATTCTTGATGAAGTACGATTTGAACTTGAATGGATGATGAAGATGCAAAGTGAAAATGGCGGAGTTCATCATAAAGTTACTTGCGAAAGTTTTCCAGGATATGTAATGCCTGAGGAAGAAACAGCTCAACTTATAGTTACCGATATTTCAACAACGGCAACGGCTGATTTCTGTGCATCAATGGCACTTGCATATGAATACTATAAAGACGTTGATAATGATTTTGCTGACAAGTGTCTTGAATGTGCTAAAAAAGCATGGGCTTTCCTTGAAGAACACCCTGAATTTATTTTTGAAGACCCTGAAGATATTGTTACTGGTTCTTATGAAGACAAATATGATGTTGATGAACGTTATTGGGCATCAGCACAAATGTATCGTGCAACCGGTGACAGCAAGTATATTGAAAATGTTTCAGATTATACGGGGCTTGACTGGTCAACTGTGGGTGATTATGGAAATATAGCCATAGTTACAATGGAAAATATTGACAAGGATTCTGAAATATATAAAACAGCTAAACAGAATATAATTTCACAGGCGAATAAATTTGTAAACGTTTCTGAAAATAGTGCTTATGGTGTATCGCAAAACAAATTTAATTGGGGCAGTAATATGACTATTGCAAATTCTGGTATTATACTTGGACTTGCTTATAAACTTACTGGTGAAGAAAAATATCTCACAAATGCTCAGGGTCAACTTAATTATCTTCTTGGAGTAAATCCTGTCGGAGAGTGTTTTGTAACAGGGTATGGTACAGTTTCGCCGGAAAATCCTCATCATAGACCTTCAATGGCACAGGGAACAGCTATGAAGGGTATGCTGGTAGGCGGTGTTAATTCCGGACTTGAGGACAGTGCCGCAAAAGCTTATTGTATGGGACTTCCTGACGCAAAATGTTATGTTGACCATTCTGAAAGTTATTCAACCAATGAAATAACAATTTATTGGAATTCTCCATTAACATATCTTCTTTCACTTACTTCAGATAGTGATATGCTTTGGGGAGATGCCAACTGTGATGGTAGTGTGACTGTGGCTGATGCTGTATTGGTTATGCAATCCCTTGCAAATGCTGATGAATTCCAACTTTCTGAGCAGGGTGCTATTAATGCAGATGTTTTCAATAATGGTGACGGTATAACTTCAGCAGATGCACTTTCAATACAGAAGGTAGTTTCTAATATTATAAAACAATCTGATTTACCAGAATCATATATGAATAGTCAACAGCCCACAACAACTACAACTACATCTAATACAACAGTCACAACAACAACTACTTTAACTACTGTTACAGAAACTGAAACAACAACAAATAAGGTTAGTGAAAATCCAGAACAGAATAATTCCGGAATAAGAGATTACGGTACACCTATGAATGAAACAGCTACTCTTGTGGCAGATTTTAGAAATGGTGAAAGTTCAGACTTTTATGCTTCTGATGGTTGGACTAATGGAAGTGTTTTCAATTGTGGTTGGTATAAAGAAAATATTTCGTTTGCTAATGGTAATATGAGTCTTACAATAGATAAGGATACTACTGGAACATATGCATATTCTGGTGCAGAATACAGAACAGTTGATTTCTATGGATATGGTTATTATGAAACTTCCATGCAACCTATAAAAAATGATGGTGTAGTATCTTCTTTCTTTACATATACAGGACCATCTGATAGTAATCCATGGGACGAAATCGATATTGAAATCCTTGGTAAAGACACTACAAAAGTACAATTTAATTACTATACAAATGGTGTGGGTGGTAATGAGTATATGTATGACCTTGGCTTTGATGCCACTGAGGGTTTCCATACATATGGATTTGACTGGCAACCTGATTACATTACATGGTATGTTGACGGCAAGGCAGTGTATACTGTAACTGAAAATATTCCTTCAACTGCTGGCAGAATTATGGTTAATACTTGGAATGGTATAAATGTTGATAGTTGGCTTAATCCTTTTGATGGAAAAACTCCTCTGACAGCTCATTATCAATGGATAACATATAATGAATAATTAAAAACTTTATAATCTTGTCTTTTAACAGTTGGGGTCAATCTGATATTAATATACAAATTGTAATATATAGCTTGCTTTTTATAAAAAAATTTTTCAAAAAAGGTGTTGACTTTTTATCAAATAGGGTATATAATTACTATGCTTATAAAATGGAGGAATGATTTTATGCAACCTATTGAAATTTTTCTTAACAAATTTTTTGAAAAAGATGAAATTTTTTCTGAGATAAGTCAGAAACTTAATGTTCAGATAACAGATTTGAAAAGCTTAAAAGAATATTTATCAGAAAATTCCGAAAATTACAAATTGTATATTTCTGATGAAGATTTCCAGAATGAAACAATAAATGATGTAGTAACAGCTTTTTCTGACACCAATCATATAATTATTATTGATGAGTTTCTTAATATTATTGATAATAATGACAGAATTACTACTGCAAGTAAGCCACGTTCACTTGTTCATCGTGACGGAGAACTTCACCCGACTGTACATGTTTGGCTGATAAGACGCAGAGATATGGGAATATATGTACTTTTACAGAAACGTTCTCATAGCAAAGATATATATCCTGATTTATGGGACGTTTCTTCAGCCGGTCATGTAAGACAAGGTCAGGAATACAGTATTACCGCTATCAGGGAAACGTATGAGGAACTTGGTATTGATATTGCAAGAGAAAAGCTGGAATTTTTGGGTTTCAGGAGAAATAACCATATTGAAAATAATATAAAGGATAATGAATTGACTGCTGTTTTTATGTATCGTGAAGATATTAACGATAAACTGATAAGTCCAAATCCAAAAGAGGTCTCTGAAGTTGAATGGGCTGAAATTGATGAACTTATTTCCGTTATGGACGATGATTTAAAGAGTTGTATTTCAGTTGAAGAACTCTCCATGATTAAAAAAGCTGTATTTTAAAGAAATCCCTCACTTAAAAAAGTGGGGGATAGTTTTTTTAGATAAGTTTATTGTTCATAATTATAATTTTCCATGGATTCTGTTTCTTCAGGATTTTCTGAATTATCTGCAACTTCCTCTGAACTGTTTTCAAGTGAAGGAGTATATCCTTCAGTTTTAAAGCCTTTACCAGAGGTTATAGTTATAACAAAATCTGCATTGGTGGAAGTTTCGGCAGTTTGTGTGGTAATCTGTGAAGTTTCGGAAACAGTGGTCTGAGTTATTATATTACTTTCTGAATTGTTATTTTTGTAAATGCTTTCTCTGCCTATGCTTGCCATGATTTTTTCAGATGGCGTAATCGGGAATTTTACAAAGAATAGCAATGCCAAAAATGTCATTACAACGAAACTTCCGCATGAAACCATAGTGATTATAGTAGATTTCTTTAACTTTGAACGACTTTTTTTCATAATAAATTTACTCCAGTTTACATATAATA
>CAZTUV010000164.1:0-4577 GCA_964616595.1 uncultured Alistipes sp. | reverse complement strand
ATCTAACATAGTAAAAATTTTATAAATTCAGGATATTTCCCATAGGTTTTATTATAACATATATTCCATTAAAAATCAAGGATTTTATAAAAAAGGATACAATTGTTTATGAATAAGTAATTGTACCCTTTTTTTATAATTTGTCAGATTAGTTATTGTTAAAAAGTGGTGTTGACAAGTATCTGTCACCAGAATCAGGAAGAAGTACAACAATATTTTTCCCTGTATTTTCTGGTCTTTTTGCAAGAATAGATGCGGCTTTAAGTGCTGCCCCCGATGATATACCTACAAGGATACCTTCACTTATTGCAAAAGCTTTTCCTTCTGAAAAGGCATCATCATTTTCAATAGCAATAATTTCATCATATATTTTGGTATTTAAAGTTTCCGGGATAAATCCCGCACCAATTCCCTGAATTTTATGTGCACCGGCTGTACCTTTTGAAAGAACTGGTGATGTTGCAGGTTCAACAGCCACAATTTTAATATTTGGGTTTTGGTTTTTCAGGTATTCGCCGACTCCGGTAATAGTACCACCCGTACCAACTCCGGCAACAAAAATATCTATATTACCATCTGTTTGTTCCCAGATTTCCGGTCCTGTTGTTTCTCTATGGACAGTTGGATTTGCAGGGTTGGAAAATTGTCCAAGGATAACAGACCCTTTAATTTTTTTATTTAGTTCTTCAGCCTTTGCGATAGCACCTTTCATACCTTTTGAGCCTTCAGTAAGGACAAGTTCTGCACCATAAGCTTTAAGGAGATTTCTTCTTTCCACGCTCATTGTATCAGGTAATGTAAGGATTGCTTTGTAACCTTTGGCTGCTGCAACTGCTGCCAGTCCGATTCCGGTATTTCCGCTTGTAGGTTCAATAATTGTTGCCCCTTCCTTTAGAAATCCTTTTTTTTCAGCATCTTCAATCATTGCGAGTGCAATTCTGTCTTTCACAGAACCCGCAGGATTAAGGTATTCAAGTTTTGCAAGAATTGTAGCATTTGTTATGCCAGATTGTCTTGCATATCTGTTAAGTTTAAGTATAGGTGTTTTACCAATAAGTTCAAGAGAACTTTCTTTAATTTTACTCATAATAAATACCTCCGTAAATATTTATTTCCTATTGAACGAATATGATTAGTATGTTTATAGTATATCAGATTTGTATTGGTTTGTCAATAGCATATTATATATGAGTATTCTATAACTTGTAATAATAAGAACCTGTTATTTCTATGAAGTTTATGTTTTCAGGAATGTTCAGAATCTGTCAATGCGTTTTTAATTCTATCCAGAGCTTCCTTTAAAATACTTCTCGGGCATGCAACATTAATACGCTGGAATCCTTCTCCGCATTTTCCAAAGATTTTTCCACTGTCAAGCCACAGTTTTGCTTTATTGATTATTAAATTTTCGAGTTCGGATACATTTAGTCCGGTTTTTCTGAAATCCAGCCATACAAGATAAGTTCCTTCCGTATCAATCAAACTGATATCCGGCAGATTTTCTTTGATATATTGTTTTGTAAAGTTAATATTATCTGCAATATAAGCGAGCATTGCCTGATACCATACTTCACCTTTACTATATGCTGTTTCGCAGGCAATGAGTCCCATGACATTAAGCTGACTTATTCCCACAGAATCAAGTTCATTTTTAAATTTCAGGTTTAATTCATCATTTGGAATAAAAATATTGGATATCATCATACTTGCAAGATTGAAAGTTTTGCTTGGAGATGTGCAGGTAATACTAATATTTTCAAATTCTTTTTTCAGGTTTGCAAATACATGGTGTTTTCCACGGAATACAAAATCATGATGAATTTCATCACTCACAACTATAACTCCATGTTTTACGCAAATATTACCAATTCTGATTAATTCTGTATCTGTCCATACTCTTCCAACCGGATTATGTGGATTGCAAAGAAAGAATAATTTAACATTTTCGTCAATAATTTTTCTTTCAAAGTCTTCAAAGTCAATATGATAACGATTATCGTCACCAAGATACAAATCATTACTGACAACTTTTCGGCCGTTATCGGTTATCACTTCTGAAAATGGATAGTATACAGGTTGTTGTATCAATATACTGTCATTTATTTTTGTATATGCTCTTACTGCCATTGCAAATGCGAATACAACACCAGGCGTTTTTATAAGCCATTTTTCCTGAATTTCCCAATTATGATGTTTTTTCATCCATTCACTGAGGATATTAAAATATTGTTCCTGCACTTCGCTATAACCGAATATTCCATGTTTTGCACAATCTGTCAATGCGTCCTGAATATATGATGATGTTTTAAAATCCATATCAGCTACCCAAAGTGGAAGAACATCTTTTGGCATACCTCTTTTTTCTGCAAAGTCATATTTTAGACTTTTTGTATTTTTTCGGTTTATAATTGTATCAAAATCAAGGTTTCTTTCTGCCATTCAATTCACGCTCCGTTTCCTCAAATACTTTTTCCAGTTCATAAATTATATCGTTTGCATTTTCAATTCCAACTGAAAGACGCAGTGTACTTTCTGTGATTCCATTTTTTTCACGTATTTCTTGCGGAACGTCTGCATGAGTCTGTGTTGTGGGGTATGTGATAAGAGTTTCAACGCCACCCAGACTTTCTGCAAATTTTATCATGCGAACTTTTTCTAAGATAGAAAAGGCAAATTCTTTGCTTTTAAGTTGAAATGTAAGCATTCCTCCAAAACCTCTTGCCTGTTTTTTCATAATCTCATATCCATTATGTTCAGGGAGTCCAGGGTAAATAACTTTTGTGACAGCTTTTTGATTTTTCAGCCAGTCAGCAACTTTTATTGCATTTTCCTGTGATTTTTCCATTCGGATACCTAAAGTTTTTATTCCTCTGAGAATCAGCCAACTGTCAAATGGTGCAAGGCCTGCCCCTGTTGTCTTTATAAGAAATGCGAATTTTTCAGAAATATCTGTTCTGTTTGTTACAAGGAATCCTGCAAGAGTATCATTATGACCACTTAAATATTTTGTTCCGCTATGCACAACAATATCTGCTCCCAAATCAAGAGGGTTTTGAAAATATGGTGACATAAATGTATTGTCAACTATTAAAAGCAAATTATGTTTTCTGGCGATTTTAGATACGGCAGAAATATCAGTTACATTCATCATAGGATTAGTAGGTGTTTCTATATAAATAGCTTTGGTATCAGATGTTATAAAGTTTTCTATATTATCTTTGCAACAGTCGATATTTGAGAATTTAATTCCATTTTTTTGTGATATATTTCTGAAAAGCCGAATACTTCCGCCATATAAATCTGAATCTGCAATAATATGGTCATCAGGACTGAAGATTTCAAATAATAAAGAAATTGCAGCCATTCCGGAAGAAAATGCAAATGCTGAACTTCCATTTTCCAGAGATGCAACAATTTTTTCCAGATGTTGTTTTGTAGGATTTTGCAGACGTGAATAATCATAACCTGTGCTTTTTCCTGCTCCTGGGTGTGCGTAAGTAGCTGTCTGATAAATCGGATAGCTTATTGCTCCATAATGATTATAAATTCCCTCATCTTCTTCTAAATGAAGGCATTTTGTTTCAATTTTTCTTTCCATTGTAGTTTTCCTCTCTGTATTTTACTATTTCCTGCAAATATTTTTCGCCGATTGTGCTTAATATAGTGTCTTTCCGTGAAATATATCCAATTGTCATTTTTTCATTTGATTTAAGTTTTATTGCACAATAGTCTTTGCCGTTCAAGTCCTCGCATATAATTCCTGAGCATAACGTAAAGCCATTCAAACCAACCATAAGGTTAAGCATTGTAGCTCTGTCGTTTGCACGGATAAAACGTTTATATTTGTGAGTACTCATAACTTCTTCGGCAAAGTAAAATGAGTTTTGTTCTCCCTGTGCGAATACAAGGCAAGGATATTCTTCAAGTTCATCTAATGAGATTTCTGTTTTTGTTGCTAAAGGATGACCTTTCCACATATACACATATATACCGCATTCAAATAATGGAATAAATTGAAGTCTTGCTTCAGAAAATATTTTTCTCATGACATTTTTATTATAGTCGTTCAGATATAGTATTCCTAGTTCACTTTTTTGATTTTTAACATTGTCAATAATTTCATAGGTTTTAGTTTCGTGTACTTCAAATTCGTATTCGTCCATACCGTACTGTTTTACCAGTTCTACAAAAGCATTGACCGCAAATGTATAATGTTGCATAGATACACTGAAACGTTTTTTTTGATTTATATGAGATATATATTTTTCGTCTAGAATTTCGTATTGTTCTATAACGGATTTAGCATAACCAATAAATTCACTTCCGGCAGTGGTAAGTGAAATTCCATTTTTTGAACGAATAAAAATTTCAAATCCGATTTCTTTTTCCAGTGAGTGTATTGCCGATGAAAGGCTTGGTTGCGATATATATAATTTTTTCGCCGCATCATTTAACGAACGTTCTCCTGCAACTGTAATTGCATATTTTAATTGAATCAATGTCATAATTTGCAACTCCTATAAAACATATCAAAATAATGTAATTTGATTATAACATAAAAATTAAAATTTGTATAG
>CAZTUV010000163.1:0-4599 GCA_964616595.1 uncultured Alistipes sp. | reverse complement strand
ATATTTCATTAAATATAATATGTGTGAATAAAATGTTTTATTTCTGCATAGTATAATCAAAATAAATGTACTCATCTTAATTTCTACTATCAGAAACGCTTTTGAACGTTAAACCATAAAAAAAGCCAATACATTCCACATAAAGCCCATATAAAAGAACCATACTGTTCCAGAGCGTGTGTAACTCAGCAGGAATGCCGGTACAAACTCATGCGTCTGCACACACTGCGGACTATTGCCTTACTAAAAATATACCTTATTTTTCGTTTAAAGTCAACAATTTATAACGTTCTTTAATATTTTTTGGACACCTTGTATGTTTTCAACATTATTTTTTTGTTGATTTTCACATAAAATATAGTCCTTTTTGAAAAAAGTTACAAAACGGTAAAAATCAATTTTAACACTTCTGTCCAATATTAAACAAGTCTTTTATACCTATTGCCCAACTGTTACAAATTTCACAATCTCTGCCACTTGATTTTGGGCAAGTTTTTCCACATACAGAAGTTCATATACATGACTAAAACCGTGTATTTGTTCTCTCAATGTTATAATATCTTGTGCAATTTGCTCATCGACATATGGAAGGAACATAAGAAGTTCAATATCAGCAGTATTAATATTGATAGGTGCAATATCTTCCAAAGTGACAAGTGGTTCTGTTTCTGTTTCAATAAAAGTTTCTGGTTGTATTTCAGGTTCTGTAATTTCTTCAGGAATTTCTTCAATAATATCTTCTGTTTCATATACAGGATTTTCAACATAAATATAATCGCATATATTCCAGAATGTAGTTTCGCCTATACCAGATACATTCATTATTTCCTCAATATTACGAAAACCTCCATTTTGTTCACGATAACATATAATATCATTAGCTTTAACTTCACCTATTCCATTAATTTTCATAAGTTCATCTAAATCAGCAGTATTTATGTTTACATAAACTTCCTCATAAACCGGTTCTGTAATAACTGTTGTAGTTTCAGCATTTGTGGAAATTGACGACATCGTTGTTTCAGTCACGCAAGTATCCGAAACTTGTTCATATGATGTTGTGCAGGACATAATTGTCATTGATGTATAAGTTTCTGTTTCCGAAATTATTGTGTCACTATTCATAACGGTTATTGTAATATTATCTTCTTCAGAATCCGGAGCAAGTACAAATAAAGAAACTCCCAGTACAACAATAATTGATACAATTATGTATATATAACTATTTTTATTCATTTAAAATCAACTCTGTGTAGATATTTCGGCATAATAAATAAGTATTGCAGTTGCATCAACGGCATCAATAATACCATCATCATTATAATCCGCTGTAAAAATCTTATCATCTGTAATAATGCCGTTTCCTCCTGTGGACAAATCTGCATAATGCATAAGAACACCTGAAGCGTCAACAGCATCGACAAAACTATCTGAATTTATATCACCTTTATTTTCGCCAACAATAATCAACCTGCACTGTGATGCAAACAAATCATCAGTAGCTGACAATCTTACAGCAACAATCTGACCCTTTTCAAGAATGTAATCTGTACTCCATTCAGAAGAAATATTTTTCAATTTTTCTGTATTTTTAATACCCAGACGTTTTGAAATCGCAGATATATACTCATCATCAGAATATCCCCACATTGAAGCAAGTTCAGAAATATTAACTTCTTCAGTCAATGATATTTCATACTTGTATCCGGAAAGACTATATTTACCGTCTTTTTCCAAAAACTCCGGAAAACTTACAGGAGCAGCAGGAGCTTCAGGAATTTCATATATTACAGGTTGACTTGCAAACATACCATTTCCTGCTGCAATTCTAAATGTTATCTTTTCATTCGGAATAACTTTAAAAGCTTTATTCATAACCATACCAGAATTAATCCATGTTCCGTCAACAAGCCTGTCATATGCAGGAATATAATCGATTTCATCTGGGTTGTCTTTCACGGAATATTCAAGAAGTTCGGCAATATCATTCGGAATAAAACCAAGAGTTTCATAATAGTAATCAATTTCAAGTTCCGGAAGCACTGCACGTTCAGGAACTTGAATATTTATTTTTTCTAAAGTTTCAGTATTAGTTGCCACAATTTCCTGACCGGCATATATTCCAACAGAATCACCATTATTAATTGTTGTTCCGTCCTCTGCTGTAACCATAAAGCAATCTGGGATTTCTATTGTTTCATTTTCCAAATCAAATGATACAGAATCCTTTACAATAGTTAAAACTATATTATTTGACAGTTTGTTTTCCTGTTCCAAATTAAATATAATTTCTGTTTCACCATATGGAACTGAAATTATATCCGTATATTCAGAAGAAGATATAGATTCACCATTTATAGTAATTGTTGCACCGGTTACTGGATATAACATAATACCATAATCAAAAGTTTCTGCATTTATCAGATATTCATTATCGCTTATTTTTTGTGCCTTTCCATAGCCGGATTCAAGAGCAAGATAACACAAATCATTAAATCCTGCTGTTGCTGGCTTATAAGTTTTTTTAGTAACAATTTCGGGATTCGTATATGCACGGATTTCAGTTTCATCATTAATTTCTAAAGGTTCAGTATAGGGAAGATATTCAGAACCATTTACAGACACAAATATATCATCATTTGCTGACAGTTCAACCTTTTCATCAGCAGGCACTTCACCGGAAATATGCGAGAATTTAACTGTACCTGACGGATTTCCAAAGGCTTTAAGTGAAATATTACCAACTGTAACGCACAAATCACCAGTTGAAAAAAGTGTTTCATACATTTGATATAGTTCATCAGCATTTTGCAATTCTTCTGTATCGGTTTCAGAAATACCATCATATATTTCATATTTAAGCGATTCCAGAACCAATTCTTTTTCTTCATCAGTATATACTAATTTTTCATCAAATGTATCATACCATATTTCACCATCAGCACTGTAAAAGCTTTGATTATAATCAGTAAAAGTTTCAATCTGTTCAGCGGTTGAATAAGCATTTATATCAGTAATTTCACCTGTTTCGCTATTTTTTATATAAAGACTTGATTCAACCGGAATAACAAATTGATTTTCTGCACATGACAGTTTAACAACAACGCCAAATTTTTCTCCGCTTTCCACAAAGATACTTTCATCAAGTTCAACAGTCATATAACCTGTAAGTTCTTCACAGCCACGGGTAACCACTGAAGGATTACCAGAAGATGGAGAAGTTTCATCTTTAAGATTAGTACATATTGTTATTTCGTATTCTGTACCGACATTCTGGAAATAAGTAGCAATAGCGTCAATCTGCATATCATTTGCCGCTGTAAAGACATTTGCCATATATGAACAATTATCGTTATCGGATTCCTGAGCAGACATAAGTTGGGTCGGAATGAATGTATCATGATGATAATTCATTGAATAATTGTCATTGTCCTCCAGTTCATATACAGCAAAATCACAAAGGCTGTCATCATAATATGAAATCCATATATATCCATCATCTCCGGAACCATATCCCCAACTGTTTTTTATAAGCCATGCACCGTCACATTCTGGTGTATTTCTAAAATTCTCTGCTGAATAGTTATCGTCCCAACCAACAATTGTAACAGCGTGGTTTGCAAACTTTGATGATTTCGTCGTATACGAGCTGTTATATATTGTATTGAAAGTATTTGAATAATCAAAATAAAAAGAAACATCAACGGAATTTCCGGAATAGATAAACTGTTTTACAAGATTATTTATATCATCAGCATTTGTTTTGTCATCATCAAAATCAAAAAGATAAGCATTTTTAAGATGATAATCACTCACATACTGCATATCAGCCACTTTATCGGAATCTTCAAAGAATCCGACATTATCATAAGGCAATTTACTTTCATCAACAGGCCCTATCCATTGTGACCAAAGATTAGCAACTATTTCCGTTGAACCACCCCAGTCCAGAAGTTCTTTTATATCTTCAGCATATGTAAGAATCTGGTCATCTCCATAATATGAGTAAAAAGCTGTATGCAGTTCTGAAAGGTCAACTGACGGCACTGAATCGATAATATTGGATTCTGCACTGGCTATTGATGAGTGAGTCCAGCATGAACCATATATTTTTTGATTTTTTACAGAAGAAACAGTTCCACATTCACGCATATCAAAACTTGATGGCATTACTGTTGATGACCTGTTCAGTTTATTGCTATGATAATTACTGCTAGTAGTAAGAACAGGTTTTCCACCATTCTGTTCTAATAAACAATCAAAATCCGGCATTGAAAGTACAGCGTTTCCTGAATTTGTAGCCGAAACATCATCATATTCAACAGCATACACTGAAATAACAGAAATAGCTGTTATCAACGAAAAAACTCTTGATAAACAATTTCTCATATAAAAATACTTCTCCTATTTTCAAACGAAATAATCAAAAATCTATTTCACATAAGGTAAAAAATTTCATCTAACAAAATCTTCCCATTTTGTAAAATTTTACATTAAACATTATTATAATTTATTATTTTTATTTTGTCAATAGTCAACAAATCAGGGGAGTGGCTAATAGCGGTTTTAATTTTCAAGTTACTTGAATTCATGTATTTT